>WFPU01000187.1 GCA_015487435.1 Sulfurimonas sp. | reverse complement strand
AAAATGGATATCTTAAATAGACACGAAGTAGTATCTATAAAATGGTCATTTTTTCCATATGCAATCAAAGATACTGAAATTTGGATAACAGAAATTAAAAATAAAGATGACCGGATGTGGGCATATCTTTTTAGTCCTTTTTATTTGGTGGTGACAATAGTATATATGCTTGTTTTTGTATTTTTAAATAAGCTAAAAATACAAAAATATTTATTGTATAGGTTTGAAGATGGAATAATTGCTATCCCAAATTGCAAGACAATAACGAAAAATAAAGTTGGTTTCGAATGGAGATCTTTAATCAATAGGTATATATTAAAAGGAGGCTATTATGCCAAGTAGTGATAATAAATTAGGTATAATAATCACATGGAAACGAAACAAGAAATTATAAACTCTCTTCAGCAGCATAAAAAAGATTTGCAACAAGAATTTGGTATAGAAGAGCTGGCTTTATTTGGATCTTTTGCAAATGATGAACAGAATGAAGAAAGTGATATTGATTTGGTTGTTTTAAAAATGAAGAAAAAAAATGCATTTATGTTGATTCGGGCAAAGCAGTTTCTTTCTCAGCTCCTTAATAGAGATGTGGATCTTGGTTTAATTGACTCTTTGAGACCTTTCATTCGAAATAGAGTCGAGAAAGAAATGATTCATGTCTAAAAGAGTGTATGAACTCTTTTTATTTGATATATATGTCGCTATGTTAAAAATTGAATATGTTACAAAAAACTTCAAAGATGCCCAATCTCTGAAGTATGATTTTGTAGCGTGGGATAACGTAATAAGAGAATTTGAAATCATTGGTGAGGCAGCAAATGATCTTACAAAAAATTAATTCTATCAATACAGAATTGAAAAATGAACTTATAGAATCAATTCAGGAAGAAAATAAACATTTAACATTTATAGTTAAAAAACTGTGTCAACTTTAAAGATAAATTGTATAGAAGCTAATTTATCAGTCCCTTTCTTCCACAAACTTTTCTCGCTCCCATGCTTCAGCGTGGGAGTGTATATTTGCAGTTGTTTTTTCTGTAGGCGTTCCCATCGGGGACGATGGGAACGAGTTAAAAGAGCTCTGCGGCATATCTGCCGGCGCATCCACCCCCGACTGGATCATTCAAAATGTTGTTGATGCAATTGAGCAAGGTATAAATACGTAATTCATATTAAAATAAGTAATAACAATATATAATGCAGCAGATTATTTAAAGGAAATGCATGTCATTGAAATTGTTCTTACTTTCACTTCTCACCTCTTTACTTTTTTTTTCAGGATGTAAAAGTCAGCCCTCAGTTCCCAAAAATCAATATGTACTCGATGAATCAAAAACAGTAGCTCCAAAAAAGAATGGAGAGTTAAATGGTGTAGTGAAAAAATATGCCAAAGATGGAAGATTGTGGAGCATGGAGACGTATGTCGATGGTAAAAGAGAAGGAATTGCAAGGTATTATTCATATAATGATAAGACAAGAGCATTTAATAATGGGAAAGCCTGGGTACGTGAAGAGTGTACTTATAAAAATGATAAAAAAGATGGAATTTGTAAAATATATGACATAGAGGTGAAATTGAAGGGTGGAATGGATTGGAAATATGTTTTGAAGCAAACAGTTCCTTATGTCAATGGAGAGAAACATGGTGTTATGAAGACCTATGTTTTCGAACCTTACAGACTTAATGACAGCTACAATGACAGAGAGATTCCTTATAAACACGGAAAATTGAATGGTACTTTTAAAAGATGGGAACTAGACAATGGTAAAAGGGTCATAGATAAAATAGTGAACTATAAAAATGATCTCAAAGATGGTGTTCAGATAGAATATGGACTGTATCATGAAGAGATCAAAACAAAGTTCAAAGATGGTGTCGAAGTTGGACCAAGAGTAACAACTTACAAAAATGGACACAAAGAGATCAAGCGTTTTGATAAAGCTTCTATACAAGCAGAAAAAGAACGCAATAGAGTAAAAAGAGCGAAAAAGACGCAACAAGCATGCGCGTATGCTAAAAGATACATTAAAACACCTGGTGCACTCCGTGATACATCAGATAAAGCCCATGAACGTTTCGTAGATGCAACGAGAATATGTAAGTATGGCTGGATGGAAGGCGATGCGAACTTCTTTTAAATTATGTTAGTTTTTTTGCTCCATCTTTTTTGAGATGGATGCATAGAATTAGCATGGGACTCCCCTTTCTTCTATAAACTTCCAAAGTTTAATACCAATATAATCATATTTTAGTTATAATCACGCAATTTTTATGTAACAGAGGATAGGTAATGGCGTTCGATAACGAATCATTCGAAGAAGAAGAAAATTTTGCAGAGATGTTTGCTGCAAGTGAAAAACAACAAGAAACAAGTCGCATCGTAGAAGGTGAGATAGTAGAGATACAAGCTGATGACAATAGAGCATTAGTTGGTGTAGGTGATAAGCTAGAGGGTATCATTAATTTAGATGAGATCCGTGATGAAAATGGTGAACTGAAGTTCGGTACCGGCGATAAGATCAAAGTAATGATCATGGGATACTACAATGAGCGTCCTAAGATCTCTTACAAAAAAGTTTTAGAGCAGGAAAAAACTATTGAGTTCATCGATGCACACAAAGATGACTTTGAAGACTTAGTAATCGAAGGGGTTATCACTAAGAAGAACCGTGGTGGATATGTAGTAGAAGCAGATGCTGTTTCTTTTTTCATGCCGCGTTCATTAGCTGCTTTTAAAGACACTGATGATGTAGTGGGTCGTAAAATCAAAGCACAGGTTGTGAAAATCGATCCGGCAGAAAACTCTATAATCGTTTCTCGTCGTAAACTTTTCAACGAAGAGCGCAAAAAGAAAAAAGAGATCATTGATCAACTTATGGCTGAAGATGTTATTGTTGAAGGTACTATCAAAAAGATCACTAGCTACGGAATGTTCGTAGA
>WFPU01000186.1 GCA_015487435.1 Sulfurimonas sp. | reverse complement strand
TTTTTAAACAAGGAAATATACTATGGGATTACCTGGTGGACAAGAACTACTTATAATTTTTGGAATTATCGTTTTATTATTTGGAGCAAAAAAAATTCCTGAGTTAGCTAAAGGCTTTGGAAAAGGTATCAAAAACTTTAAAGAAGAGATGAAAGATGGGGCAGAAGAAGTGGCATCATCAGAACCAAAAAAAGTTGAGGGTACTGAAGAAGTAACATCAAAAGAAACTCCAAAAACAACCACACAAGCGTAAATCTTGAAACAAAAAGTATCAATACATCTTCAAGACAAAATTGGTCGTGAAATTGTTTTAGAAAAGCCACGTGATAGAACTTTTGGTCATTTTGCAACGCCAATAGCCTTTTCCCTTGCTAAAGAATTAAAAAAGTCTCCAATGGTTATTGCTGATGAAATTGCATCTTCTTTTGATGATAGTGAGATGTTTTCATCAGTTGAAGCCGTAAAGGGTTATTTAAATTTTCATCTTAGTGAAGATTTTTTGAATAATTATGGAACTTGGGCATTAGATAATCCAGAAGAGTTTGCAACACAAAAAAATAATCAAAAAATTCTTTTAGAATATGTAAGTGCAAATCCAACAGGTCCACTTCATATAGGTCATTCTCGTGGAGCGGTATATGGAAATATTCTTTATCGTTTAGCTAAACACTTGGGTTATGATATTACAGCTGAATATTATGTAAATGATGCTGGTAACCAGATAGATTTACTTGGTCTATCAATAGCTTTGTATGCCCGTGAAAATATATTTGGTGAAGATGTAGAGTATCCAGAATCTTATTATCGTGGTGATTATCTAGCAAGCTTAGCTAATGGTGCCATAGAAAAATTTGGTCGTGAAATATTTAGTGATGAGAGTCGTTATAAAGAGCTTGCTCTTTGGGCTAAAGATGGAGTGATGAAATTAATCACAAAAGATTTAGCTGATTTAAACATAACTTTTGATACTTTTGTAACTGAATCTTCTTTATATAGTGACTGGGACAGAGTTATGCAGAAGATGGATTCAAATGATAAAAATGCTATTTATGAAAAAGATGGCAAACTTTGGATATCTTCTGAAGTTAAGGGCGATGATAACGATAGAGTTGTTGTTCGTGAAGATAAACGCCCAACTTATTTAGCTGGAGATATTGTTTATCATAACCAAAAATTTGAGCGTGGGTATGATCACTATATCAATATTTGGGGAGCTGATCATCATGGATATATTCCTCGTGTAAATGCAGCTATTGAGTATTTAGGCTATGACTCAAATAAATTAGAAACTTTACTTTCGCAAATGGTATCTCTTCTTAAAGATGGTGAACCTTATAAGATGAGTAAGCGTGCAGGGAATGTTATCTTAATGAGTGACATAGTGGCAGAGATAGGTGCAGATGCTCTTAGATTTATTTTTGCTTCTAAAAAAAGTGATACACCACTAGAATTTGATGTAGAACAACTTAAAAAACAAGATAGCTCAAATCCAATTTTTTATATTCAGTATGCACATGCTAGAATAAAAACTATAATCTCTAAAAGTAACTTTAGTGAAGATGAAATTATGAAAGCTACCCTAAAAGGTTTTGATGAAAATGCAAATATTCTTTTATTTGATGCATTGTTATTACCCGAAATTGTAGAGGATGCTTTTAATTCAAGACAGGTTCAAAAATTACCAGATTATTTACAATCATTAGCTGCATCTTTACATAAATTTTATTATGATGTTCGTATTATTGGGCGTGACGATGAAGCAAAATTACTTAAATTATTAATGGTAGTTGCTCTTTCGCTAAAAACTGGGCTTTATTTACTTGGTATTGAAGCTAAGGATTTTATGTCTAAAGAAGCAACTAAAATAACACAAGAGGATTAATACTTTAATAGCTAGATTCCAAATCAAGTTTGGAATGACGGAGTATTTGAGCTTTAGTCATCCTGAACTTATACCGCAAGGGTATTATTTTGGTCATTCAGGATCTAGCCTTTAATTTAGAGGTAACTCTGGATATATTTTTTTAACTTCATCTAAATATTTTTTTGGAACTTGTATAAGTATTGGGTTCTTTTTAATATCTAACCATTTAACAATCTTTCTTAAATCATTTAACTTCATCGCTGTACATCCAGCAGTTGATACATTAACATCTTTTTGAACATGTATAAATATACAAGATCCAGCTTGTGGTGTTTGCTTTTTATTATGCTCAACGACAATTCCTAGCTCGTACTGATGATCATCTCGTTTCATATCTTCGTAGCTTTTTGGTTTTTGTTTAGGCATATTGATAATTTGATTATAATAAATTGAATCAGAGTCATCTACACAGATTAAATCTTTTGTAGCTTGAATATAGGGCATATTAGTTTCTTCACTATCTGCATAACCAAAAACAGATGTTAATTTAAAAATACCAACAGGGGCTTTTTTATCCCCTTCAACTTTTAAAACATCCTCTTTTTGATATTTTAACTCTAAATGACCCAAACCAATACCTAAACCATTTTTTCCAATATTTACTTCAATATCATTGAAAATTTTTTTTCCATCTTCAAAACAGCTCAAAGTAGCCTTGTTTGTGTTGAATGAATCACTAGTTACTAAAATTATTTGCTCATTTGAGTATAAAAACATATTACAAATTACAAGGATTAAGAAAGTTTTTACCATAAGATATGTTACTATTACTAAAATATGAAAGAGATTAAATTTTACGGAAAATATTATGAGTATTAAAATTAGAAAAGCTTCCAAAGAAGATGCGAAATTTTTAGCACAAATGATTTTGCTTAGTTCTCGAGCTGATAAAAAAATAGGTATATTTGATGTTGTATTTAATTATATCTCTGATGAAAAGTTAATTGAAAATATAGAAAAATTGACAATAACTACTATAAAAAACTATTGTCATTTTAGTAACTTTTTAATAGCTGAAATTGACTCTAAGTGTGTTGGCACACTTTGTAGTTATGAACCTAGAATTGCTACTCAAGAGGCTTTTTTGGATTCTCTTAAGGAGATAGGTTCTGAAGTTAACACAGATGAATATAAAGAGATATTTCAGCAATGTGATTTTAACCAAAATAAGTGCACACTAATTTTTGACTTTATGGAAGAAGTTGAAGGTTTTATTGATGTTGGAATATTAAAAGCACTTATGCAAAAATCTCTTTTGGCAGCAAGGCTAAAAGGCTACAGAATTGCTCAAGCAGTAGTAGAGATAGGATCATTAGAAACTTTGCTTTTTTATAAAACATTAGGTTTTAAAGAGATTAGACAAAAAGAGTGTGAAATATACAGAGAAAAGTTTGGTCGCAACGGTTTAGTACTTTTAGAAACAGAGTTTTAATCATAGAAAACTCTGCTCTTTCCCTTTTACCATCGCTTTTAGCTATCATATTAGCACTTCTAACTAGAAGTGTTACAATATCTTTATTTAGTGGCATAGTACTTGGTATCTTCATCTTACATAATTATGTTATCTCTGAGACTATTTTTGCTATTTATGAATTGGCTATCTCTTTGCTCTCACAGATGTGGATATTAAAAACTTTAGCATTTATAATTTTGGTTGGTGGGATTATGGCTTTGATTAATAGATCTGGTGGGATAGGTGGTCTTGTTGATTATGTACAAAATAAAAAAAAGTTTGTAAGTTCAAAACGTTCAGCATTAATATTGAGTTATATTATTGGTGTACTTATATTTGTTGAGACCTCCATCACGGCACTTATATCTGGGGCAGTAGGTAAAGCTTTTTGTAAACAATATAATATATCAAATGCTAAAGTGGCACTTGTGTGTGATTCTACATCTGCACCAATAGGCTCACTCATTGTTTTTAATGGATATGGTGCTCTCTTACTAGGATTAATAATAACGCAAATAGATTCAGGTGTAATTAGTGGTGATGGAATTGATTTATTACTAAATTCACTCTTATATAATTTTTATGCAATTATAACTTTGATAGTTATTTTTTTGGTTATTTGGTTTGATATTGATATAGGTCCAATGAAAAGATCTATATTTATTGAACCATCTGAAAAAATTGTGTTTGAAAACAAAGCTTCAAAATATTTGATGATTTTACCAATAATATTGATGATTATTTCAGTTTTTGTATTTTTATATATAACGGGTAATGGAAATATTTTAAAAGGAAGTGGTTCTAGCTCTGTTTTTTATACAATGTTAACTACTTTAGCTTTTATGTTTGTTTATTATGTTTCAAAAAAAATTATGGATGTAAAAACTTTTGCAGTTACTACATATAAAGGTTCAATTCATTTGATTCCTATAGCTATTGTAATGCTACTTGCTTTTGGGCTTAGTGATATTACAGGGGAGCTTAAAACTGCTCAATATTTAGCCTCTTTTGCAAACGAAAATTTAAATATACACTTTTTAGCATCTATAATATTTTTATTGAGTGCCATTACCGCATTTGCTACTGGTACATCTTGGGGTACGTACGGAATTATGCTTCCTATAGCAATTCCAATTGCTGTTAGTATGGGTACAGATGTAGCACTTTTGATAGGTGCGGTTGTCTCTGGTGCCATCTTTGGTGATCATAGTTCACCTATATCTGACACAACAATAATCTCTTCACTTGCTGCTGATTGTGAAGTGGTTGAACATGTAAAAACTCAACTTCCATACGCATTAATAAGTGCCTTTTTAACGATAATATTATTTAGTATTGTTAGTATATATATTAATTAATAGAGACATCTGATTAATTAGAAACTAGACCCTAAATCAAGTTTAGGGTGACGGATAGTTTTGTCATTGTGGACTTGTTTCAGCGTCTAATAGCTAATTAATCAGAGAGTTCAATACTTAAAATAAGCTACATTTAAATACAATTTTGCTACTATTGCGCGTTTATAACTTTGCTAGTCATACCTGTATGTGTAGCAGTAGTTGTTCTACTGGAAAAATTTAAGTAAAGGAATTGTATGCCTACAATCAACCAATTGATTCGTAATGAGCGTAAGAGAGTTGTTAAGAAATCAAAATCTGCAGCGTTATTATCTTGTCCTCAACGTCGTGGTGTGTGTACTCGTGTTTACACTACAACACCAAAAAAACCAAATTCAGCTTTAAGAAAAGTTGCAAAAGTTCGTTTAACTTCAGGTTTTGAAGTTATTTCTTATATCGGTGGAGAGGGACATAACCTTCAAGAACACTCGATAGTTCTAGTTCGTGGTGGTCGTGTAAAAGATTTACCTGGTGTTAAGTATCACATCGTTCGTGGTGCATTAGATACTGCTGGTGTTAGTGACAGAACTGTTGCACGTTCTAAATATGGAACAAAAAGACCTAAAAAGTAATTTAAACGTTTAAGTCCTATTAATGGATGTTACTCCATTTAAAATGACATTAAGTTATTTCAAATAGAGATGTCGTTAACACTAGGTTCTCTTCAGCAGAGGGCTCACGAAACTAGTTTCGTTTAAAGTGCATGAGAGCTGAATAATACATTGAGTATTAATCGTTAGATTAAGAAGATGACAGAGGAAACTCTGAGTAAATTTGCAAAAATTGAAGGAAAAACAATGAGAAGAAGAAAAGCTCCCGTTCGTCCAGTTATGCCAGACCCAGTTTATGGAAGCAAAATACTGACGAAATTTATAAATAAAGTAATGTTAGATGGTAAAAAATCAACAGCTGAAAAAATCATTTACAGTGCGATGGATATCATCGGTTCTCGTGGTGAAAAAAGTGGAATTGACACTTTTAATGAAGCTATTGAAAACATTAAACCAATTATTGAAGTAAAAAGTCGCCGTGTTGGTGGTGCTACTTATCAAGTTCCAGTAGAAGTACGCCCAGTGCGTCAGCAATCATTAGCTATTAGATGGTTAATTGATGCTGCTCGTAAAAGAAATGAAAGAACTATGGCTGAGAGATTAGCTAATGAATTTATGGATGCATCAACTGATAAAGGTTCTGCATTTAAGAAAAAAGAAGATACATACAGAATGGCAGAAGCTAATAAAGCATTTGCTCATTACAGATGGTAATAGGATAATTTATGGCAAGATCACATGACTTAAAAGACGTAAGAAACATCGGAATCGCTGCTCATATTGATGCAGGTAAAACTACAACTACAGAAAGAATTCTTTTCTATACTGGTGTTGAGCATAAAATCGGTGAGGTTCATGATGGTGCTGCTACTATGGACTGGATGGAACAAGAACAAGAGCGTGGTATTACAATTACTTCTGCTGCAACAACTTGTGAGTGGGCTGGTAAACAAATCAATATTATTGATACTCCAGGTCACGTTGACTTTACTATTGAAGTTGAGCGTTCTATGCGTGTTCTCGATGGTGCTGTTTCAGTATTTTGTGCTGTTGGTGGTGTTCAACCTCAATCTGAGACAGTTTGGAGACAAAGAAATCGCTATAAAGTTCCATCGATTGTTTTTGTTAATAAAATGGATAGAACTGGTGCAGATTTTTACGAAGTTGAAAAACAAATTCGTGAAAGACTAAAAGGTAATCCAATGCCTTTTCAACTACCTATCGGTGCAGAAGCTGAGTTTGAAGGTGTAGTTGATTTAGTTAAAATGAAAGAGATTGTTTGGGATGCTGAAGCTGAGATGGGCTCTGCATATAATGAGCAAGATATTCGTGAATCATTACAAGAGATCTCAAATGAGTATAGAGAAAAAATGCTTGAAACTCTTTCTGAAGTTGATGGTAATGAAGAATTTGCTGAAAAATTCTTAGAGGGTGAAGAGATTTCACAAGAAGAGATTAAAGCTGCAATCAAATCTGCAACTATTGGGATGGCTGTTGTTCCAATGACTCCAGGTACTGCATTTAAAAACAAAGGTGTTCAAACTTTACTTGACGCTGTTGTTGATTACTTGCCTTCACCACTTGAGTCAGAAGCTATTGTTGGTACACTCATGGATGATGAAGAGGTAGAGGTTGCTGTACCTTCAACTGATGATGGTGCTTTTGCAGCATTAGCATTTAAAATTATGACTGATCCTTTTGTTGGTGTACTTACATTTATCCGTGTATACCGTGGTTCGTTAGAGTCTGGCTCTTATGTGCACAATACTACAAAAGATAAAAAAGAAAGAATAGGGCGTATTGTGAAGATGCACGCTATTAAACGAGAAGAAGTTAAAGAGATTTACGCTGGTGAAATCGGTGCAGTTGTTGGTCTTAAAACAACAACTACAGGTGATACCTTATGTGATCCTGCAGAAAAAATTGTTCTTGAGAGAATGGACTTCCCAGAGCCAGTTATCTCTGTTGCTGTTGAGCCAAAAACTAAAGCTGACCAAGAAAAAATGGGTATAGCCTTAAGTAAACTCGCTGCTGAAGATCCATCTTTTAGAGTTCATACTGATGAAGAAACTGGTCAAACTATCATTTCAGGAATGGGTGAGTTGCACCTTGAAATTCTTGTAGATAGAATGAAAAGAGAATTTTCTGTTGAAGCTGAAGTTGGCGCACCTCAAGTATCATACCGTGAGTCTATTAAAGATGAAGTTGATCAAGAGTACAAATATGCTAAACAATCTGGTGGTCGTGGTCAATTTGGTCATGTTTACATTAAAATCAAGCCAGGGGAACCTGATTCTGGATTTGTGTTTAACAACGAGATCAAAGGTGGAGCTATTCCAAAAGAATATATCCCTGCGGTTGAAAAAGGTTGTGCTGAAACTATGGGTGCTGGTGTCCTTGCTGGTTACCCTATGGAAGATATTGAAATCACTTTATATGATGGTTCATACCATGATGTTGATTCAAATGAGATGGCATTTAAACTTGCTGCTTCTATGGCATTTAAAGAGGGTTGTAGAAAAGCGCGTCCTGCAATTTTAGAGCCACTTATGAAAGTTGAAGTTGAAGTTCCCGAAGAGTATATGGGTGATGTTATTGGTGACCTTAATCGTCGTCGTGGACAAGTTAACAATATGGGTGACCGCTCTGGTAACAAAATTATTGATGCATTTGTTCCATTGTCTGAAATGTTTGGTTACTCAACTGACCTTCGCTCATCTACTCAAGGTAGAGCTACATATTCTATGGAATTTGATCACTATGAAGAGGTTCCTAAAAATGTATCTGAAGAGATTCAAAAAAAGAGAAACGGTTAATTTTTAACCATTTATGAGTGGCATTATGCCACTCAACTTCTAATTTATACACCTATACAAATAAAATACCATCTGCTATAATACCGCTATGAAAAAGTTAATAATAACAACCTTACTCACTCTTCAACTATTTGCACAAAGCTCTGATTTTTCACAAAATCCTTTTATCTATTCTGCATTAGGCAATAAAATTTATAATAATGTAAATAAGATTGAAAAATTACAATTTATGCTTGAATATGAAGCTGATAAAAATAAAATAAAAAAATATGTAAAAGATGTACAAAAAACAAAAGATATAGGTTTTAAAATTCAAGATAAAGAGAAAAATATAGATAAAGCTACTTATTTAAAAGCACTTAGAGAACTATCTTTAACAAATGATTATTATATAAATAAGATAAATGATAATTTAATTAGCTCTATAAAAAGTGAAAATAATATATTATTTCTAAAGAGTGTAAATTCTGGATTAATAGATATAGATAAAAATAAAAAAGCTATAATAAAATATTATTATGCACATAAAGATAGTATAGATGCTACAGGTATTCTTCAAAATATAATTGATGAACATAACAAAAAACCTGTGCGTAAAGGCTTAACCAATGCAGAACTTGAAAAGATAGAGATAAACCGTATAAGAAAAAAAGATAAAGCTGCTCAAGAAGCGATTGAACGTTTGCTAGAAGAAGAGGTTATAAAAAAAAAGATAAATATTAGAAAAGAGCAAAAAAAAGAACTTGGAATCTAAAACCAACTAAATTCATCTTCTTCATTAGGTCGTCCTTTTAAGGTCAAGTAAGGCTTATAATGTGTTTTATAAGATAAACTACTACAATCTTTTACATAATAGCCCATATAGACCCACTCTTTTTTTGTTTTTTTGGCAAATCTAATTTGTAGATACATAGATAGTTTTCCAAGTGCATATTTTTTGTAATCTGGGTCATAATAAAAATATATAGATGATACTCCATTTGGTAAAATATCTATTAAGTCTACACCTATTAATTTCTCTTCATCAAAATACAACACTTCATAGCCGTAGTTTTCAGCTCCAACTACAAAAGAATTATAGTAGTTTTTAGCTGTAGTAGTAGCATGTGGCCACCCTTTTTCAATTTTCATATGTTGGTGATACTTTTCAAATAATTTTAGGTGCTCTTTTGTAAGTGTAGGTTTTTGAATAACTGATTTTAGATGTTCGGCTTTTCTTAAAACTCTTCTTTGAGATTTACTAAATTCAAATTTTTTTACATCTATTTTAATACTTTGACATTCATTGCAATTTTCACAAATTGGTCTAAAAAACATCTTTCCAAATCTTCTAAATCCACGTTCAATAAAATCTTGGCACCTATCATCAGCACATTTATCTATAATCTTATAATGGGTTTTTTGCTCAAACCCATCTAAATATGAGCATTTGTCATTTTGTAAAAACTCTTTAAGTACATTCATATTATGATTTTGACATAATTAATATTATAGAAAAGTAAGAAAAGAGAATTATGAAAGAATTTTTTAATAGATATCAGATAGTAATATTTAGGGTGGTAGGCTCATTTATGTTGCTTATTGGATTTGTTATGTATTTTTGGAACACTCCAAAAGAGGGATTGTCGCAAAATGAGATAGCAGCAGCAAATATAGCAAGAATGGAGATTAGAATGGCTGGTGAATCATCTAGTGTATCAAAAGCGAATAAACCATTCCATACCCCAATAATGAAATCATATAGAGATACTCAAGCCAAGCAGATGCGTTATGTACTAATTTTAGCTATGGTTCTTGGAATTGGGTTTTTAGGGTATAGTTTTGTGAAAAAGAGGGATTAGATCCTGAATCAAGTTCAGGATGACGAATCAAGTTCAGGATGACGAATCATCAGATGAATTAGTAAAGCCCAAGGGCGCCTACACCTTATTCATAGCTATAAGTACACCCTCTATTATCTCATCTATATCTCCATCGAGTATCCCTGAAATATTAGAGTATGGGATGTTTGAGCGAGTATCTTTTACTTGTTGATAGGGTTGCATTACATATGAGCGAATTTGATGTCCCCATCCTATCTCACTTTTTGCAACTCCATCCTCTTTAGCTTTTTTTTCTTCAAGTTCAAGCTCATAAAGACGAGATTTTAACATTTTCATAGCAGTATCTTTATTTTTATGTTGACTTCTTCCATTTTGACATTGAACTACAACATTTGTTTCTATGTGAGTTAATCTAACTGCGGATTCTGTTTTATTTACATGTTGCCCACCAGCACCACTAGCTCTATATGTATCCACTCGAATATCTTTATCCTCTATTACAATATCAATATTATCATCAATCTCAGGAGAGACCATAACAGAACAAAAAGAGGTGTGCCGTTTTGCATTTGAGTCAAATGGTGAAATTCTTACAAGTCTATGAATTCCATTTTCAACTTTTAAATAACCATAAGCATTTTCACCTTTTATTAATATAGAGGCATCTTTTATCCCAGCTTCATCCCCAATTTGATAATCTAGCACCTCTACACTAAAATTTCGTCTCTCAGCCCATCTTTTATACATTCTAAGAAGCATTTGAGCCCAATCTTGACTCTCAGTACCGCCAGCACCTGGATGGATAGAAAGGATAGCATTGTTCACATCTGTCTCTCCATTTAGTAAGACTTCAAGCTCCATCTTTTGAATATTGGCAGCCAAGTTTGATGATTCATTATATAAAGCTTCAATTGATTCATCATCATTTTCCTCTTTAGCCATCTCAAAAAGTTCTTTAGCATCTTCTATAGTTGTTTTTGCGATAGAGTATTTGTTTAATTTTCTCTCTAATTGTGTTTTTTCCTTTTGAACAACTGCTGCATTTTTTGTATCGTTCCAAAAATTTTGATCATTTTCAAGAGCAGTTATCTCATCTAATCTGATTTGTAATTTATCTGGTTCAACAACTCCAGTAATATTTTCCATTCTGATTGATAAAGTTTTTAAAAGTTCTGTATATTCGTAGTTATCCATAATGTTTCCAGATTATCACCATTTTGAATCAAGTTCAGAATGACGAAGTAAGTATATTGTATAATTGCGATTATATAAAATTTAGGCTTAAAATGAAGATTATATCAAATCCAATAAAATTAAAAAATTATTTAAAAACTATAGATAAAACAATAGGTTTTATTCCAACAATGGGAGCTTTGCATGAGGGTCATTTAACACTAATTAGAGAAGCTAAAAAAGAGAATGACTTTATAGTAGTAAGTATATTTGTAAACCCTACACAATTTAGTGCAGATGAGGATTTAGACAAATATCCTAGACGAGATGATGCTGATAAAAAGATTTGTGAACTCGCTGGTGTGGATATTTTATTTTTTCCACATGTTGATGATATTTATTCTGAAGATGAAGTTAGTATATCATCTCCAAATATTCGAGGTTATGTTTTAGAGGGCTTTACTAGACCATCTCACTTTAATGGCGTTTTAACAGTTGTAAATAAACTTTTAAATATAGTAAACCCCTCGCGTGCTTATTTTGGAAAAAAAGATGCACAACAATTAAACCTTATAGAGTTGATGGTAAAACAATTGTTTATGAATGTAGAGATTGTAGCTGTAAACACAGTTCGTGATGTAGATGGATTAGCCCTAAGCAGTAGAAATATATATCTTAGTAAGGAGCAGAGAAATAAAGCTCTTTTAATTCCAAACTCCTTAAATCTTGCTTCAAACTTGATAAAAAATGGTGAGTTAAATTCAAAAAATATAATACAAAAGATGAGAGATTTTTTAGATGATTTAGAGATATTATATATTGAGATTTTAGATAGAGAGTTCAATCAGATAAAAAATGTAAAATTAAAAGATACAATTATTTTAGTCGAAGTAAAAGTTGCTAACACCAGACTACTTGATAATCTTTGGCTCTAAATAGCCATTATCTACTAAAATATCAATAGCTTTTTTAAAAACGGGGACAGCTGTTTGAGCAGCAAATTGACTTTTTTTAGGCTCATTTACGACTACTCCCATTGTGTAATTATGAGTTGCATCATTTACAAAACCTAAAAAAACAGTGTTATATTTGTTTATATAACGACCCTTTTTAACTTTATGTGCAGTTCCAGTTTTTCCACCAACTATTAAGCCCTCACTTATCGCTTTAACGCCAGTCCCCTTATTTACTGTTTTTATAAGTATTTTTTTTACTCTTTGAGCTGTTGTTGGGCTTATTACTTGTATTGGCTCATCATTTTTAATTTTTATTTCATTTTTATTCTCATCTATAAATGAATCTACTATTTGTGGAGTTGTCATCTTTCCATGGTTGTTAAAAACTGAATATGCACGTATTAGTTGCATAAGATTAGAGTGCATCCCATAACCGTAGGAGCTTGTTGCTTTATAAATTTCATTATTTAATTTTGTAGAATTAGGGATAGATCCTTTTTTTTCATATATTAGGTCTGGTGTAGATTTAGAAGACAAACCGAAACTTTTTAAACCTTCATTAAACTCACTCCCATTTAATTTTTGTGCAAGTTGGGCTATCCCTATATTTGAAGAGTGTACTATAACATTTTCAGCAGAGATCCAGTCAAATTCATGCTCATCAGTAATCACTTTACGACCAATTTTAAATCGACCATTATGCCCATTTACCAAATCATAAGGGTTAATGAGTTTTTTATCTAAAAGTAATGCAAAAGTTATAGTTTTAATAACACTACCTGGTTCAAAACTATACTCAATGATTGAAGAGTTCAAAGATGGATAATCTTTTTTTCTAATCTTTTTTGGAAGATATCTATTTGAACTAGCAGCAGATAAAACTTTCCCATTTTTAGAATCCATAATAACTATTATTATCTCTTTAGCTTTTAGCTCTATTTTCATTGTGTCCAACATCTGTTCCACTTTTACTTGAAGGGCGGCTGGTATATTTAGTTTTATATCTAAACCATCTATTTGCTGTTTAGTAAAACTTTGTTTATTTAAAATGATATACCCGTTTACATCTCTTTTGCCCTGACTTAGTGCATCTACTCTTGAACTTAATTCATCTTCAAATCGTCTCTCTAAACCTTTTACCCCACGAATCTTAGTATAGCCATCCTCTTCAATTTTGTGGGTATAACCTATAATTGGAGTTAGTAGTTTTTCATAAGGGTATTCTCTGCTTTCTCCACTTTCAAGTATACTTAATCCATGGATAGATTTTATTTTCGAAATTGGATTAGTGAGTGAAAGAAAAACTTTATAACGACGAAGCTCATATGATAGTTTTTTAAGATATTGTGCATGTTTTTCATCAATGTTATAACTTAAAACTACAATCCCATTTCGTTTAGATAATTTTTTTTTCACATCACTAGATTTCATACCAGAGTAAATGCTAAAAAGTTCAATAAATAACTCTTTTTTTAATGGGTCTATATATTTTGTATTTACAACCGCTTTATAAAGTTTTGTAGTTGAGGCTATTGTAAAACCATCAGCACTAATTATGTTACCCCTCATAGCTTTAGAGCTATCTTTTGAATATAGAGAGGGGAGATTACGTGGCTTAACAACAAGAAGGAGCATAACTCCCAAAAATATTATAAACCCTATAGATATAATAGTGTAAAGTAAAAATATTTTTTTGCTTTTGTTAGGGTTTATCATTAATTGTTATAACTGTGTACGACCAAGTTCTTTATAAGCACTTAATGCTTTATTGCGAATTTCTAGCATTAGCTTCATATTTGTTTCAGCTTTTCCAATTGAGAGAGCTGCTTGGTGTAAGTCTTTTACCTCTCCAGTTGCAATATCTGCTACTGCTTTTTCTTTATCAACTTGGAGTTTATTAACCTCTTCGATTGCACCTTTTAGATGTTGAGCAAATGCTGCTCCACCTGATTTATCAGATGAAGCATTTTGTTTTAAAAGTTCTGTTGTAGAAGAGCCAAAAAGACCATTTACATTATTTATATCGTTTGGCATAATCCTAATCTCCTTCCCAAGGAGATTTATCGTTACAAAATGTAAACATTTTTACTCTCCTCTCTTATTGTAATAATGATATAGCAGAGTTTGCCATATCTTTTGCACTTTGAAATGCAGCTACATTTGCTTGATAACTTCTAGTAGCTTCTACTAAATCGGCCATTTCGATAACAGGATTAATATTTGGGTACGCAACATATCCATTAGCATCTGCATCTGGATGATTTGGCTCAAATTTCATCTTTGGTTCACGATCATCTCTTGATATTTTATCAACTACTACACTCATTATAGCAGGATTTACAACTTTACCAAAACTACCTTCATTTAATGGGTCTTGAAACTTGGCACTATTTGTAGTACCACTAATTGCTTTGTTGTATTCATCATTAAAGTTTATCGCTTTAAATACAACCTCTTTTCGTCTGTAAGGTCCACCCTCATCCGTCCTAGTTGTTTGTGCATTTGCAATGTTTGAAGAGATAACATTTACACGAACTCTTTGAGCACTTAAACCATAACCGCTTATATCAAATGAACTTAAAAAATTACTCATCACTAACTCACTTTACTTGATGCTTCGATGACACTTTTAAATATCGCACCATCTTTTTTAATCGCTTGAATAAGAGCATTAAACATAATTGAGTTTTTACTCATCTCAGTTGTTTCTACATCTAAATCTACACTGTTTCCATCATTTCTAGCCATGTGACCATCACGAAAGAAAGTGGTTGGCATAGAATCAGATTTATTTTTTTGCAGCGGAATATGAGCACCATCAGTAGTAGCAAGCTCTAACTTCTCTTTTTGATCACCCATAA
Source organism: Sulfurimonas sp. (assembly GCA_015487435.1). GTDB lineage: Bacteria > Campylobacterota > Campylobacteria > Campylobacterales > Sulfurimonadaceae > Sulfurimonas. Next base: position 21,902 of record WFPU01000186.1, on the reverse strand, counting down.
TTTCAGCTTTTTTTTGAATCATATAATCTTTAAACTGAATATCTCTTGGTTTATAAAAAGGGGTATCTGCATTTGCAATATTAGATGCTATCATCTTCTCACGAGCAGCACGGTAATTTAGTGCTTCTTTTGCTAATATAGATGTTCGAGAAACGGAGATAGCCATGATTTTCCTTTACTAATGAGTCTCTGATTAATAAAAACTAGACCCTAAATCAAGTTTAGGGTGACGCTGACTCCAGTCATACCAAATCAAGCTTGAAGTAACGAAACTATCGTTATTCTGGACTTGTTCCAGAATCTAGCAGTTAACTCTTCAGAGAGTTCAGTTATTATTTATAAAATATATTAAGCAAAAGTAGTTCCACTTTATAAGTTTGATAAAATAGTGATAAAATAGACATATTTAAGCTTAATTTAATAATCTGGAGTGCATAATGGTTGCTAAGGTTACTAGAGTAACCAAATATTTTATTTACAAAAGGATCTCTTATGAAAAGAGCTGGTTTTACAATGATTGAATTGATTTTCGTTATAGTTATCTTAGGTATTTTAGCATCTGTTGCTGTTCCAAAACTTATTGGAGTTAAAGATAGTGCTGAAGAGGGTTTAGCCAAAGGTTTTGTTGGTACGCTAAATCGTACTGTTGGTGCTTCTAAATGGAGTCAATCATTATTGAATGATGATAATGGTTCTTTAGCAAGTACTACTACTTCGTACAATATTACCATTACTGATACTGATTTCCCAACAGGTATTACAAGTCCATTAGTTGCAACTAATTGTACACAAGTTGTTAGTGGTGCGCCAACAGCAATGAATAGTGCTTCTTCAACTGACGATTATTTTATATTTTGTTATGATGGTAATGAAAGTAATGCTCCAAGATTCTTTTACTCTAATAGTGCTACAGTGTCAGCTACTGATTGGAATGCTTCAGTTGGTGCTAATAAGCTTAAAATTTAGTTATTTATTACTGACTTTCACCCCGTTTCCAAGCTCCCGCTTGGGAATGTATAATCCACTCTTCAAAAAATTAACTATCCAAATTTAAATTATATCAATTGAATTAAAAAATTCATTAGATGAAAAACATGGTATAATAATTTATAAATAAACACCAACAAAAGAAGAAAATATGAAAAACTATAAAAATGGATTCACAATGATAGAATTACTTTTTGTAGTAATAATATTGGGTGTATTAGCTACCATTGCTGTTCCAAAATTTACGAGTGCAAAAAATTCAGCTGAGCTTGCTAATGCAAAATCTGATGTTGCAGCTATCCGTTCTGCTATTATAACTGAGAGACAAAGTAGCTTAGTGAGAGGAGTTTCTGGATATATACCAAATTTAAGCACGGGGGCTACTGCTACTGTGCTTTTTACAGGAGATGGGACTAGGACATTACTAAATTATGGGATTAGGGCTAGTACTGGAGCTGGTGGTTGGAGCATAAATAATTATGCAATTAAAACATACAATTTTAATTCTGGTACAGATACTACAGTTTTTACATATAGCGATGTTAATGGTACATTTAATTGTGTAGCTGATACAAATGACTGTAATGCTTTAGTGGATTAAAAAATCTAATTTGAATTACTACAAAATATCTCTTATTAGCTCACCTTTGTATGAGTATACCTACAAATCTACAAACACAATAAAATCTGGCACAATAGTTGATATAAAAGTTAAAAACAGAGAGGTTAAGGGTGTTATAATTAGCACATGCCAAGAGCCAGAATTTGACACAAATGAAATTTTAAATATTAGTGGATTTTATTTTTCATCTAAACAGATAAAATTAGCTAAATTTATCTCTGCTTATTATATCTGTTCTCTAGGTGATGCTTTTGGGATTATGACTCCCTATGAATCTTCTTCTCAAAACGAACTTGATTCAGAAACTAGATTCCTTGTCAAGCAAGGAATGACGGAGGGTAGTCATTCTGAACAACTTCGTCACTCTGAACAACTTCGTCACTCTGAACAACTTCGTCATTCTGAACAACTTCGTCATTCTGAACTTGATTCAGAATCTAGCCTAAAACTCTCACAAAAACAAGAAAATGCCCTTGCATTTTTAAAACAACATAAAGTATCTCTTCTTTTTGGCGATACAGGTAGTGGTAAAACAGAGATATATATGAAATACTTTGAAGATATTTTAGCTTTAAATAAGAGAGGTATCCTCTTAATGCCAGAAATCTCTCTTACTCCTCAAATGGGAATAAGACTTCAAAAACACTTTGGAGATAAGGTGGTAATGTACCATTCAAAACTAACTCCAAAACAAAAAAGAGAGGCTTTAGTAAAAATAAGAAGTGCAGAGGCAAAAATAGTAGCAGGACCTCGTTCAACTCTGTTTTTACCAATAAAAGATTTAGGTTTAATAGTTGTAGATGAAGAGCATGATGATAGCTATAAATCATCATCTCGTCCAAGATACAATGCACGAGATTTAGCAATTTATATGGGTAAAATTCATAATATTGCTGTGGTACTAGGTAGTGCGACCCCATCTTTAGGCTCGTTTGTAAAGTTTCCATATGTAAGACTTAAAGGTGGTTTTTTTAATTCTCATAGGGAGTTCATATATGAAAAAAGTGCAGAACGATTAAGCCCGCTCGTTTTAAACTCTTTAAAAACAACTTTAGATAAAAAAGAGCAATCAATTGTTTTTATCCCAACTCGTGCGAACTTTAAACATCTGATTTGTCAAAATTGTGGTCACCATTATGAGTGTGTGTTTTGTAGCATCGGGATGAGTATTCATAACAAATCAAATGCTTTAAAATGTCACTACTGTAACTATACTCAAGCGATACCACAAGTATGCTTAAAGTGTGCTGGCAATTCATTAGTAAGTTCTAGACTAGGTACAGCAGAAGCTGTAAAAAACATAAAAGAAGAGTTTGTGGATGCACAAGTAGAGCAATTTGATAGAGATATAATAACAACCTCTACAAAATTAAAAAAAGCATTAAAAAGATTTAACGATAAAGAAACAGATATACTTATAGGGACTCAAATGCTTTCAAAAGGGCATGATTATCATGGTGTAACTTTAGCTGTAGTTTTAGGCATGGACAATATGTTATATATGTCTCATTATAACTCTCGTGAGAAGGCTTTATCTTCACTTTTACAAATAGCGGGACGAAGTGGACGAAAAAAGAGTGCAAAAGTATTAGTTCAAAGTTTTAATGAAGATTTTTTTAATACCTATATAGATAATTATGAAGAGTTTTTAGAAGAAGAAAAAGAGTACAGAAAAAAATTATACCCACCATATAAAAAACTATGTCGAGTTTTATTTTCACATAAAAATGGGGCAAAAGCTAGAGAGGCTATGGAGATAATGCAAAATAAACTTTTATCTTTTAATGAGATAGAGATAGTTGGATATGGGAAGTGTGCAATTGAGAGGATATCTAATAAATACAGATTTGAGATCTTACTTCGAGCTGATAAGTCTACTGAGTTGATAAAGGCTATTAAAATATCAAAGGTAGATTTAGCAGAGGTAGATATGGATCCTATTGAGTTTGGTTAGAAAAATTTAGATCCTGAATCAAGTTCAGGATGACGAGTTTGTTCAGGATGACGAGTTTGTTCAGGATGACGAGTTTGTTCAGGTGACGAGTTTGTTCAGGTGACGAGTTTGTTCAGGATGACGAGTTTTGTTCAGGATGATGAGTTTTTTGTCATTCTGAACTTGATTCAGAATCTACCTCACATTGATTGTCAAAAAACCAATAAAACCCTAACATCAATCCAGGCGTTTTTTGATAAGACTCATCAAACATAAATTTTTTAGCTTCTTTAAGTGGGATATAGATAACTTCTATATCCTCTTCATCTAATCCACCACCATCATTAACTTTCATACTAGAATCAATTTGAGCATAATAAAGAGTCTGTAAAGCTCCACTCATACCTACACTTGTATAAAATGAACTAATTTTTTGAATATTTTCTAGTGGCACATCGTAGCCACACTCTTCAAAAACTTCCTCTTTTGCAATTTGTTTTATTGATTTGTCTTTATCTACTAACCCGGCACAAAGTTCGTGCATCATACCATTAGTTTTATTCATATATAAAACAGGAACCCGAAGTTGTTTTACTATAACCAAAGCATCTTTATCTTTGTGGTAAAGTAAAACTGAGACGCTGTCGTTGTTTACAACTGCTTCCCAAACCTTTTTTTTACCATTGTAGGTGTAGTTTATTTTAATGGGTTTTATAAATTTTGGATTTGTTAGTTGGTCTATATTATCAATACTACTCATAGATGCTCCTCACATTGAAAATAACATACATTACTTGGTTTTGGTTTTTTAATGTAAGGTGTATTATTTGCTAAATGGATATTAAGACTTTGATCATAGTTTTCTTTTAATCTAAGAAATGATTTTTTAGCTTTGCCTTTTAATTTTTTTGTTGTAACTTGAACAACACGCAGAGGATTTATAGCTCGACCATGTTTATATAGCCCAAAATGCAGATGTGGACCAGTAGAGAGCCCAGTAGAGCCTACATAACCAATAACTTGACCCTTTTTAACATACTTTCCTTTTTTCATCCCCCTTCTAAAAGATTTTTGATGGGCATAAAGTGTAGTATATCCATCAGAGTGACGAATTTTTATAAGGTTACCATAACCACGAGTATGGCCTATAAAACTTATGCGTCCACTTCCAGCTGCAACAATAGGTGTGCCTCGTCTTGCTGCATAATCCACTCCTAAATGTGGTCGATATCTTTTAAGTACTGGATGATATCGTCTTTTTGTAAAATATGAAGAGATTCTGGCATTTTTAACAGGGCGTGCTAGTAAAAACCCCTCAATTTCATGGGCTTTTTCATTATAGTATCTATCATCGTCATTATGATAAATATAATGCTTTTTTCCTCTCATCTCAATCATAGCAGCTTTTAATATAGGCATAGAAAAAGGGATTCCAAGACGATATTTTTGATCATACATCATGATTAAAGTATCCCCTTTTCTCAAATCTCGTTTAAAGTTAAGTGAGTACTTATAGTTTGCTACAAATATTTGGGCTAATTTTTTACTTCCTGTATTCTTTATAATGTCATAATATGGAGAATGTGTTATTTTTAAAACGAAGGCTTCTCTTTTTGTGTTAGAGATTATTGGAATTATTTCAAAATAGTATTCATCTTTATATCTGTAAATATGAATTTGAAGCTCATCATTTAAAGGGATAAGCAATTGTAGAATATTGTTTTCATTATCCTTTAAAACATGGTAGTTTGTACCAGAACGAATCTCTTCAGTTAATGTTTGATCATATCTATCTAAATCATAATATAGTTTTTTTGCTGGCAGGTTATGCTTTTGTAAAAACATCAAATAAGATATACCATTTTCCCAACGAAAGGAGTCTATCTTAGAGCCAAACAGTGAAGTAGAAAGTAAAAATAACACTAATAGTCGAAACAAATTATATACCTAAAAAAAAATTATTTCGTAACCTTAACAAAAATTAGCTGAGTTTTGATATAATCGCACCTATAGTATAAAAAAGAAGTTATATGAAGTACATATTAGTATTGGTTTTATTTGTTTTAGAACTTTTTTCATCAGTTTTAGAGTCTAAAATAGTTAGTGTAGATAATGAAAAAAATATTGCAACAATTGAGATAGAAAAAATAGATGTTGGAATGAGTGGTTTTATAGTCCACCAATTTACAAAAAATCACACCAGCATATTAAAAAATGTAGTAGTAGAGAGTTTTGATAAAGAGAGCAGACAAGCAGTTTTAAAAATGAGTAAATACGATGATTTGAAACATAATGCACTGCCTCGTGGTTTATGGGAAGTTCAAGTTGGAGATACAGCTATACTTGCTTTTGGATATTCCCGAGCTATTTTAATTGCACCTGATGCAGATATTTATCATGCTATAACAAGGGGTGCTAAATCTATAGAGTGGATACATCCTGATATTTTTGCAACTGCATTATCTTCTAATGGGCATCCAACACCATTAAAAGAAGATTTTTATAAGATGAGCGTTTCTGCAACTATTGGTCTTTATTTTTTTTATTTAGATAATAAAATTTTTACAGTCGATGCTAGAAGTTTTAAGGTTTTAAATATTGCAGATATAAAGATGCAACAAAAAGATACTAAATTACCGTTTTATAGTCGTGTTGATGAGATTGATGCTGCTTGGTGGGGTGAGGGAAGTGATTATTTAAAAGATTATTCGCCTCACTATTATGAGCTTTTAGTTACTCATAATAAAAACAATAAAAATCTTTTAGAGATTATACAAAATGGTGATGAAAAATTACAATTTTTGGTAAAAGAATTTGAAATAGAGGATGAATTATGATAGACAATAAACATATAAAACAATTTGCTTCAATTGTGGGTGATGATAATATTTATGACGATAAAGCACACCTAATAGCATACTCTTATGATGCTACTCGTGAGCATTTTGAACCAGATGCGGTAATTTTTCCAAGAGATGAAGAGGATATAAGTAAGATTTTAAAATATTGTAATGAGCATAAAATAATTATTGTTCCTCGTGGTGCTGGTAGTGGTTTTACTGGTGGAGCATTACCAAGTAGTGGCGGAATTGTTCTTGCAATGGAAAAACATATGAATAAAATCCTTGAGATTGATGTAAAAAATATGGTAGCTATTGTTCAGCCTGGTGTTATAAATATGGACTTGCAACGTGCAGTTGAAGAGATAGGTCTTTTTTATCCACCAGATCCAGCTAGCCAAGAGTACTCAACTTTAGGTGGAAATGTCAGTGAAAATGCTGGTGGTATGCGTGCTGCAAAGTATGGAATCACAAAAGATTATGTAATGGCTACTCGTGCAGTTTTGCCAAATGGTGATATAATTAAAGCTGGAAAGCGTACTATAAAAGATGTAGCTGGTTATAACATTAGTGGTATTTTAATCGCTTCTGAGGGCACTTTAGCTGTTTTAAGTGAGATAACTCTTAGGCTCATTCCAAAACCAAAACTCACTAAAACAGCGATGGGAATTTTTGATAGTGTAAATGATGCTATGGAGGCTGTTTATAAAACAATGGCAAGTGGCATTACACCAGTTGCTATGGAGTTTTTGGATAATTTAACTATTCGTGCAGTTGAGCAAACTTTTAACAAGGGTTTTCCTGTAGACGCTGGAGCACTTTTAGTTACTGATGTTGATGGAAATTTAGAGGATGATTTAAATTATCAACTCACGCAAATAGAAAAAGTTTTTAAAGAAAATGGGTGCAAAGAGTTTAAAGTTGCAAAAGATGAAAAAGAAGCTGCTGATATTTGGTTTGCAAGAAGGAATGCATCTCCATCTTTAAGTGTATATGGAAGTAAAAAACTAAATGAAGATGTAACGGTACCTCGTGCAGTTCTTCCTGAGCTTTTAGAGAAATTTTACGCTATAGCAGATAAATATAAAATAAATATTCCATGTTTTGGTCACACAGGTGATGGAAATGTCCATACAAATATTATGGTTGATGGGAGTGATCCAGAACAAGTTAAAATTGCATATAAAGCGATAGAAGAAGTTTTTCAAGCTACTGTCGATTTAGGTGGGACACTATCTGGAGAACATGGAATAGGGCTTGCAAAAGCTCCATATATGCATATGGCTTTTACAGATGAAGAGATGAACTTATTTAAATCTATAAAGAAAGCATTTGACCCAAATAATATTTTAAATCCTGCAAAGATGGGATTAGATTAGCACTAGACTTCTTGTATAACCTAGATTCTGAATGCCCATAGGAAATACCCTTGGGGTGCAAGTTCAGAATGACGAAAGTTCGAGTATATAGTCATTCCGTGCTTGACACGGAATCTAGTTTTTAAGGAAGTTTTCTTCTTTAACTACTTTAAAATGAATCCTGCATAGAATCATCTTTTATTATGTTTTTATCAAAACACACAACTTGATTTCTTCCATGCTCTTTTGCATAATATAACGACATATCGGCATATTTGATACACTTCCAAATACTATCACTATCATCAGGAAACATTACAGCACCAATACTAAGTGTTTTACTAAAAGACTCAGATCCAGCAGATATTTTTTCTTTAGAAAAATTAATACGAATTTTTTCAGCAACCTCTTTGATGAAATCCTTATCACAGTTATGAAGAAGTACTATAAACTCTTCCCCACCAAATCTAATAGCTGTATCTGTTTCACGAATAGAGTCTTTAATAACATGAGATACTATTCTTATACCCTCATCTCCAACATCATGTCCATAAGTATCGTTAATCATTTTAAAGAAATCAATATCAATCATTAAAACACCATATGGTGTATTTGTCCTTATAGCTTGAGGGATTACAGTTTCTGTAAATTCATCAAGATATTTACGATTATACATACCAGTTAGTTGATCTACTCTTGCCATCTTATTTAAAATTTGCATCAATTTTTTACTTACTATTGTTGGCTGTGCAGTTCCAATATAATCAAGAATTAGATTTATTAATCCTCTAATCCTTAAGTTCTCTTTTTCATTTTGAGTAACAATTGATATAATTATATTTAATTCATTTGAGACTGAGTATGGTATACATAAATAATTCAAATCTGTTTTAGTAAAAAATGGACACGAGTTATCAAAAATTGTAGAATCAACTATGGAGTTTATGCGATTAGCACGACATTTACCTTTTTCAATATCACAATGGCAACCGTTTACAGAATAAACAACTTTTTTAAGCCCGCTAATAGTATCTGCTTCAATGATGCTAAAATCCTTAATATTAAACTTATTTTTAAGGACAAACGCTATTCTTTTATAAATATCATCTAAATCTTTATCATGCTCTATAGTTTGTTTAAATTTATAAATTTCTGAGAGTTGATCAATTGTATTATTTATATTTATTAATGGGTCTCTTGATATTTCTTTATCTTTATTTTGAACAAAAATATATACTTTTTTATCAATCTCTAAAAAGACTTTTTGCAATTTATCTAGCAATGAGTTAAGCATATTTGCAACATCTTTGCTTTCTTTAAGGTTGCCCCCATCTACTCTACTAGAATAATCCCCATCATACGCAGCCATCATTACATCTTTTATAGAGTAAAAAATATTAACGTATGGTTTGAAATATCTATTTATTGTTAATATTACCAAAAGCATTAGTATCGCTATAGCAATAGCCGCATAGCCAACTGTGCTAAAGCTACTACCTCTCATATCAGTGACATCTAAAACCATACTAATGGCTCCAAGAACTTCCCCCTCTTTGGCATTATGACAGCTTAAGCAGTTTGTTTCTCCAAAAGCTGTTGCTTTAAAAGGGATTGTTATGCGCATGATACTTTTAGTAGTGGTCTCTGTCATATTTTTTTTAACTTCGCCATAATTTAAAACGGCCTTATCTATTGCATCTCGGGCTATTTCGTTGTTAAAACCTTTACCGAACTGTTTGATAACGGATGGTGAGCGAGCAATCCATAATGCATTTACATTGTCTATATTTTCAATTTGATTTAAAAAGTAGGCTCGCTTATCCATTATCCCATTAACCATGTGTGATGTTAAACCACTTTTAACAATTTCAGATGTCAACATAGCTTTTTTTTCTGCACTTTTAATTCCAGAATCTCTAAAATTAAAAGTGATTAATATAACCATGATAATTAAAAATACTAAAAATATCATTGATAAAGTTAGTGTTAGTTTCTGTCTTGTGCTCATTGTGAACCTTAAATATAGGGAGATAATTGAATTTTTATGATTATAACATATTATTACATATTAAGTCTTAATATGGTTTATGTCATAATAATATATATATAAATTATATGGCAAGGGTAATAGTAGATGGTAAATAAAAGGAGTGGGTTATTTAAAGATGCTAAATTTTTATTTTATACATTTGCTGACAAAGAATTGACTCTTTTTGCAGCTTCTCTTAGTTTTTATACAATTTTTTCTTTTATACCTTTGCTTTTAATTTTAATGACGGTTTTAACATTACTCAAATCGTTTTCAGATATCTATATAAAAATACAAGATTTTATATTTTCAAACCTTTTGCCAGTTAATTCAGAGGTTGTTATGGGGCATATAAATGATTTTTTACAAAACTCTATAGAGATGAGTGTTGTGAGTGTAGTTATGCTTTTAGTATCTTTATTGCTCTTTTTTAAAAATTATGAATTTATTGCAAATAGAGCTTTTCATGCACCAAAACGAACTTTTTTAGAGAGTATAAGGGTCTATCTTTTGATGCTTATTATAACTCCTACATCTTTAGGTGTTGCATTTTATATCACCGGATATATTGCAACTTTAATGGCATCAAATTCTATAACATCTGGATTTAATATATTACCAATAATCCCATATATAATTATTTGGGTCTTATTCTTTGTACTTTTTAAACTTTCTGCTAATATCAAAGTTGGTTTTAGAGCTGCCGCAATTAGTTCTCTTGTAATATCTATAATATTTAGCATTGCAAAAAATAGTTTTATATATTATGTGTTTTTAAACCAATCATACACAACAATTTATGGTTCTTTTGCAATTTTGTTGTTTTTCTTTTTATGGATATATGCGTCATGGATAATTTTTATATATGGTATGAAATTATGTTATTTGATAAATCAAGTATATCAAAATAGAGACCTCTGATTAATTGAACTCTCTTATTAATTATAAGTTAGATTCTGGATCAAGTCCAGAATGACGGAGTCAGCGTCACCCTAAACTTGATTTAGGATCTAGTTTCTAATTAATCAGAGGTCTCAATTATAATTAGATTTAAAATGATCGAAGTGATGCCCTTATTGTACAAGCTTGGAATGACGATAGTTTCGTCATTCTGGACTTGATCCAGAATCTAATAGCTAACTCTCCAAAGAGTTCAATTATAAATTTAAAAGATAAATGCTAAAAAATATTAATATGCTAAATATTATCAATATATATGCAAGATTTTTATTATAAACCGATAGTAAAGATAAACCTACATGAAAAACAAATATTTTAAATCCAAACACTACCACTAAAGCATTATTTTGCCCTAGATCTATCAAGCTTTGCAAACTAGAATCAAAAAAATTACCAAAGCCTATCATATGTAGCAATATAGAAAGTGGATAAAAAAGTGTAAAAAGAGATGTCCAAATAATTGATAATGGATGATAGATACTAAAGTTTTCAAAAATAACTAACGATAGCGGTAACATCATAATATAAACCCAAATTGGAACTAAGATAAATTGCCAAAACTTACTTAAATTTTTGAAGTGAATTAAAAATAAAAAAATATAAAATACTCCACTTACACTTAACCAAAATCCTAAAGAAAAAACAAGTCTTGGGAAAAATGATAGCAATAAAAAGATTGTTAAAACGAGTGTAAGCATAGAGATTATTTTATATCCTCTATCATAGAGTATAAATCCAATTATTAACATAGCATATGAGCGAAGAAGAGATGGTGGGCTTTCTAAAAATAGAAGATAACCTAGCAATACAACAGAGATAAAGATAAATGAATCAATTTTATAACTTCTATATGGAAAATATCTATTTTGTAAATACTTATACGGCAGTTTAAATAAAAAGTAAAGAAGAGTAGCTAATACTCCTAAATGAAAACCACTAATAGCTAAAAGATGTGATACTCCAAGATTTGAGAAAATAGTTTGTAAAGTTGATGGCATTGGAGTAGCAGTATAGAGTGCTTGATATATGTGAGTTATATTTTTATCTTCATGTTTGGATGATATAAAAGTGTTTAGTTTTTGTTTTGAAGTTTGCGATTTGTATGTGTGTATTATTTTTGAAAAGCTATAAAAATTTGTCATATACTCATAAAAACTAATATTTCCAACCCATACTTCAAGTTTGAGTTTTTTTCCAATTGATGGTGGTAATGGTTTTTTTGCTGTTGTGTAAAAAGTAAAATCTTCTTTATTTTTTAGCTTTAGTACCTGATAAGTTTTTAATCTGTTTTTTTTAGTAAGTTTAGTTTTTTCGTATTGTTTTAAAACTGTAGCATCTATGATACTAGAGTCAAATCTAGTAAGGTTTTTGTAATTATTAAACTCTATTAGAAGAGAGTAAAGTAGTATGAAAACACAAATAAGTGAAAAAGTAAAAAAGTCTTGCTTAGTGTTAAAAAGCTGGACTTTTTGTATCATATTAAATCATGGGAGCCGAGATAGTATCGTTAACTCCAATATCAATATTTGCTGATGAGGTATCTATATTTTCATAAGAGGTTTCAATGACATGTGGACTTGGCTCAATAAAGCGAGTAAGTTTTTTTTGAAAAATAAGTTTTACATGTCCAGTTGGACCATTTCTTTGTTTTCCGATGATTATCTCAGCAGCCTCTTCCTCTTTTTCAATATATTCTGAAAAGAACTCTTTACCTTCAGCTTTTGCAGCTTTTTCACGCTCTTTTTCCTCTTTATAAAGATATACATCATCACGATATACAAAAAGAATAATATCAGCATCTTGTTCAATAGAACCAGACTCACGAATATCGCTTAGCATCGGTCTTTTATCGTTTCTAGATTCTAATCCACGGTTAAGCTGAGAAAGTGCTACTATTGGCATCTCAAGCTCACGAGCTAGCATCTTTAATCCACGAGATATATCCGATACTTGCAGGTGCCTATCTTGGTGACCAACACCTTGCATAATTTGTAAGTAATCAATTACAGCTATCTCAATCTCAGGATGTTGATTTTTAAGCTTACGCAATTTTGAGCGAAGCTGATTTATATTTATACTACCTTGGTCATCAACATAAAGTTTGGCTTCATTCATCTTATCAATAGCACCACCAAGGGAAGTCCATTGATCATCATTCATATCGCCAAGACGGAGTTGTTGAAGTGGTATTGAGGTTTGAACTGATAAAAGTCTAAGCATCAACTGTTCAGCAGGCATCTCTAAAGAAAAAAATGCTACACCTTTACCTTTTTTTATTAGTGAATTTACTGTGTTTAAAATAAAAGAAGTTTTCCCCATTGCAGGTCTCGCGGCAATAATAACTAAATCACCCTTACCAAAGCCAGTAGTCATTTTGTTTAGTTCATGAAATCCTGTATCTACACCAACAAGTACAGAGTTACCACGAGCTTTCATCTCTTTGATATACTCCATCGTATCGTAGGTCATTCTTGGAGAGTCTTTAAAATCACTTGTTTGGTTTTCTTGAGTTATCTCATAAAGTTTTTTCTCAACTATATCGATAACTTCAGTAGATGGAAGTTCCTCTTCAACTGTAACTCTTTTTATCTCAGTTGTAAGTGTTAAAAGATGACGCTTTAGTGATTTGTCTTTTATCTCATTTACATAAGCTTTTGTATTTGATATGGGATTTGCTGAAAGTATTTCAAGCATAACCGATTCGTCAAACTTCTTGATTTTTAAAAGTTCTTTTTTTATAAACTCTTCATCAATTGGCTCATCTTTTTGCATAAGATTTATCATAGCAGTAAATATATCTTGATGAGCGGGAAGATAAAAGTCATCTTTTTTTAGTGTTGTGCTTAGTTCATCGAACTGTTCTGGTTCAAACACTATTGAGCTTAAAATACTTCGCTCAAAAGCTAGGTTGTATAGATTATCTGTCATTAATTCTTCTCAATTGAGTTTAGTTTTTTTGTATAGATTTAACTCTAATTAATTTATTTCCATTATACATGAATAACCTTATTTTAGCATATTATTTTTATATCAATTTTAGTTTAATCTACTTTCTTTGCCATCTTTTCAACTTCACGCACAAATCTATCTACAAGTTCACTTTCATCAAGGTTAGCCACAACTTCACCTTTTAGCATAACCAAACCTTTACCTTTGCCATAAGCTATGGCAACATCAGAGTGTGCGGCTTCACCTATGGCATTTACAACACATCCCATAACTGAAACATTTAAAGGTGTTTTTATATGTGCTGTTCTTTTTTCTATCTCTGCTACGGCACGAACTAAATCAGCTTCAATTCTTCCACAAGTTGGGCATGAGATGATGTTGAGTCCATCAGGCATAGCTCCACTGTCTTTGAGTATTGCACGGGCTACATTTATCTCTTCTTCTAGTTCGCCTGTAATACTTACACGCATTGTATCACCAATGCCATCAAGTAAAAGGGTACCTAGTCCAATAGAACTTTTTACAGTAGCATGAAAAAGAGTACCAGCTTCTGTAACTCCAAGATGAAAAGGGTAGTTATTTTTAGGTCTAAGCATTCTATATGCATCTACTGTTCTTTGCACATCACTAGCTTTAAGTGAAATCTTTATGTCATTAAATCCTAAATCTTCAAGATATTTGATGTTGTACTCAGCTGATGCTACCATCCCCTCTGCTGTTTGTCCATACTTGTTTAAAAATTCTTTTTCTAAACTTCCAGCATTAACACCAATTCTTATTGGAATATTACGATTTTGACAAGCTTTTACAACTTCGGCTACTTTTTCTTTTGAGCCAATGTTTCCAGGATTTATACGGATGCAATCAACAACTTCAGCAGCTACAAGAGCTAGTTTATGGTTGAAGTGAATATCTGCAACAAGTGGTAACTCAATCTGTTCTTTTATAAACTTTAGTGCTAGTGCATCTTCCATATTTGGTACTGCACAACGAACTATGTCACAACCTGCAAAATGCAGGCGTTTTATCTGAGCAACTGTAGCTTCTGTATCGGCAGTTTGGGAGTATGTCATTGATTGTGTAGTTATTGGTGCATCTCCACCAACTGCCACATCTCCGACATATATTTTTTTAGTTTGTATTCTTTTTATCATAAAAAGATTTTATCTTTTTTGTGATAAAAGAGTGCTTTAAATATTAAGTAGCTATGATATTGTTTTTATAATTAAATAATGAATGGATATAGATACTTTGCTAAACGCTTTAAAAAATATAGATAATAGTAAAATTACCATATTAATTGTTGTCGCTAGTAATACAAATCGTTATCACCTCTCAAAATTATTAGACCGATACAATGTTATAGAAGCAGTTAGTGGAGTAAATGCCATAAAAACAGTAAAAAAAGAGCATATTGATTTAGTTTTACTTGATATTTTTATGCCTGAAATAGATGGCTATAAAGTTTTAAAGCAACTTAAAAATAATAAAAAATCAAAAAATATACCAGTTATATTTTTAACATCTACTGCGTATGAAGAGAGTATTGATATGGCATATAAAGCTGGTGTTATGGATTACATTATAAAACCCTTTATACCAAAAGAGTTGTTAGCAAGAATTTACACTCAACTCTCGATCTCTTTTATGCAAAAAGATTTAGAAAAAAGAATAGAATTAGTTAATAAACATGTTAGCTTTTCAACAACTGATTTAAATGGTGTTATTACAGAAGTTAGCGAAGCATTTTGTCGTCTTTCAGGTTATACTAAAAAAGAATTGATAGGTAAAAAGCATAATATTATGCGTCATGAAGATACAGCGGATGATGTTTATAATAATCTATGGGATACTCTTTTAAAAGGTAAAAATTGGGAGGGTGAGGTTAAGAACAAGCGAAAAAATGGTGGATACTTTTGGACTTATGTTGTTATATCACCGATATATGATGCTACAGATACTATCTATGGCTATACGGCTATCAGACAAGATATAACAAATGAAAAGATAGTCCAAGGCATGGCAATAACGGATCAATTAACTGATATTTATAATCGTAGATATTTTAATGAAGTTTTTCCACGAGAGATTAAAAGATCAATTCGTACAGGTTATTCTCTATCTTTTATGATGCTGGATATTGATTATTTTAAGCAGTATAATGATACTTATGGCCACCAAGCCGGAGATGAAGTACTAAAAAAAGTGGCAAAAACATTAAAGAGTCAGTTACTTCGTATTGAAGATTTGGTTTTTAGAATTGGTGGAGAAGAGTTTGGTGTAATATACACAACTAATGTTTTTGCAGATTCTAGTAAAATTGCTAATAATTTATGTAAGGCGATTGTTGATCTTAAGATAGAGCATAAAACTAGTAAAGTAGTTCCAGTACTAAGTGTATCTATAGGTTTAGTATGTATAAAGTTTTCTTTACCAGCAAATATAACCTTAGATATGAACGATATTTATAAACTTGCTGATGAAGAACTATATAGAGCAAAAGATAGCGGGAGAAATAAAGTTTGCTATAAATATCTTAATGCTTAAAATATTTAATTGAGACCTCTGATTAATTATAAGTTAGATTCCAAGTCAAGTTTGGAATAAATATAGTTACGTCATTTTGGACTTGATCCAGAATCTAATAACTAATTGTT
The DNA here is from genome assembly GCA_015487435.1 of Sulfurimonas sp. Lineage (GTDB taxonomy): Bacteria > Campylobacterota > Campylobacteria > Campylobacterales > Sulfurimonadaceae > Sulfurimonas. The sequence goes on along the minus strand of WFPU01000186.1, from coordinate 5,567 downwards.
CAGAGAGTCCAATTAATAGTAAATTATCATTATTTTGCTAAAATTTCATTATGAGTAAATTTGAAAAAATAAAAAAAATGGTTTTAATAGCGTTAGGTTTTGGTCTTGCGACCTATTTGATTATGAGTGGTATTGCAATGTTAAGTGTTGATTCCAATTCCACTAGCGAAATTCATACAAACACAGTGAAGTGAGCCATGTTGTTTTATGAGAGTAGAACAATTAACTCCAACTACATCTAAATCTTTAAAAGTATCTTTAAATATTTTTATAGTCAAGGTATCTTCTTTTACTCCATAAGTTGGAACTAATACAGCCCCATTTACAAAAAGAAAATTAGCATAAGTGGCAGGTAGCCTTTCCTCCTCCTCATCATATATAGCATCTGGAAATGGAAGGGCAATTAAGTTAAAATTATTCTCAATAGCCATTATCTCTAACTCTTTTTTCATCATCTGTAACTCTAAATAATGTTCGTCATCTTCATCTTTACATTCCACATACATTATGGTGTCTTTGTTTATAAATCGTGCTAGTGTATCTATATGTGAATCAGTATCATCACCGCACAAGTGTCCATAATTTAGATAAAGTATTTTTGTAGCTCCAAAGTATTTATTTAGTTTTTGGGTTATCTCTATTGGATTTAAATTTGGATTACGATTTTTATTTAACATACATTTTGAGGTTGTTAAAATTGTATCAATCCCATTACTCTCAATAGCTCCACCCTCAAGAATAAAGTCAATATGTGAAGTTTTTTTTGAGTAAATTTTTTGTATATTTTTTGTCATAGCATTATCAAGATTAAACTCAAACTTATCTCCCCAACTATTAAACTCAAAATCTAGTAGTTTGATTCTTTTTGTATCTTTTACACAAAGTGCTGAGGTGTCTCTTGCCCAACAATCATTAGTTTTATACTTTACAAAATATAGATTATCATTTATCTCAAATCTTTTTTTAGTATCTTCTAAATCTGCACAAACTACTAAACACTTTTGATATTTTATAATTGTGTTTATGATATTTATAAATGTATTTTGAGCCTCAGCTAAACAACAATTCCAATCAGTATTGGTATGTGGAAATATGATTTGTGTAAAACTTTGTTCCTCAAATTCCCCAATTAAACATTTCATAGTATAATTCCTTTATGGCTTACATAACTCTAAATAAAAATAATTTTTTTAACAACCTCGATATTATTACAAACAAAACTAAAAGTAAAGATAAAATTGCAATAGTTTTAAAAGATAATGCTTATGGTCACGGCTTGGTAGAAGTAGCAACTATGGCAAAAGAATATGGAATTACTAAAGCGATTGTTCGTTGCCAAGTTGAAGCTGATATGGTTAAAGATTATTTTGAGTACATACTTGTTTTGGCTGAAATTCCATTACAAAGTAGTGATAAAATCAGATATACAATCAACGATATTAAAACTATAAAAAAGTTTCCAAAGGGTACAAAGGTAGAATTAAAAGTAGATACACTTATGCATCGAAATGGCATTGATATGAGTGAAATTGAAAAAGCGATAGAACTCATAAAAGAGCAGGGGCTTATTCTTGAAGCTGTTTTTACTCATCACAGAAGTGCCGATGAATTAACTTCAGAGTGGTTCACTCAAAACAAAAATTTCAAAAAAGTAAAAAAAATAGTTTTAGCCTCTGGTTTAAATAAAATTAGATTTCATTCAGCAAATTCAGCCTCATTAATGCGTTATGATAATTTTAATGAAGATATGGCAAGAGTAGGAATTGCTGCTTATGGATGCCTACTAAGTGATGCTTGCGATGTTGATGGATTTAAACCAGTTCTTTCATTAACTGCTATTAAAAAATCATCACGCAAAGTAAAAAAGGGTAATAGAATTGGTTATGGAGCTACTTACGAAATGAAAAAAGATTGTGTAATCTCTAGTTATGATTTTGGTTACGGGGATGGTTTTTTACGCTCACTATCAAATAATTTCATAACGCCAAATGAGAAAGAGTTAATAGGTAGAATCTCAATGGATAATTCTTCATTTATAAGTGAAGAAGATGAACTTTTAATTTTTGATGATGCAAATATCCCTGCAAAAAAAGCAGAGACAATCTCTTATGAGGTTTTAACTTCATTAAAACCATATATAAAAAGAATAATAAAATAGTTTTTTTAACTAATAACTTCGCGCATATCTATGGTTGATCCAATCTCATTAGCTAAATCGTCTAGCAACACAAATAATTTGTTTGAATGTTCTTCAGCATCTTGAAATTGTTGCATAATCTTTTTTCTATTTTTGCTTTCACTCATACAACTACCACTTAACGCACATTCAATATTCTTATTTATGAGATTGTGAAATTCTTGATGGTGATGTTGCATATTTTTAAATGTTTGATTAGAAGCAAATAGTTTTTGCCCTGAGCCATAATACCAAGCACCAAAACCACAATGCTTATGATCTTTTTTAAGCTTATCTGAGGCCGTACCATTAACAACAGATGAATAAGCAGATGATTTAAATAAGATGTGATCTATCTTATAATTAGATAAAAATAGTGCAAAACTACTTTCATTTGATATTTGTGATGTTTTAGATAAATCATCGGTAAATTTATTCATTGTGTTTGAAAATATATCCATAGTCTCAGTTGTGTTTTGCGCTATTTCGTTCATAGTGGTAGCATTTTCAGAGATGGTATTTGATTGTTGTTGAAGATTTTGGATAGTTATACTTATCTCTCCTGTAGCCTTTTGAGTGCGTTCTGCTAATTTTCTAACTTCATCAGCAACTACGGCAAAACCACGACCATGCTCACCTGCTCGCGCTGCTTCTATTGCTGCATTTAAAGCGAGTAAGTTTGTTTGATCAGCTATATCTTTGATTAGGTTAACAACATTTGTAATATCTCCAACATTATCATCAAGCTCAGAAATTGAACTAGTTGTATTTACAATAAGTTCATTTAAATTTGAAATTTCTACGGTTGTATTTTCAACAGAGCTAAAGGTTAATTTAGCTGATTCTGCAGCCTCAGAGGTTTTTGTTGCAACTTCTTGAAGGGAGACTTCGGCTTTGTTTATTCCAGATGTTATAACATCAAAATTTCCCTCCATTCCATTATTAAAACTGCTAAATTCACTAGATAGTTGTCCCATAATTTTATATTTTTCATTAGCTTTCATAGATGCCATGGTTTTACTGATTGTACTTGCAGTATCTTTAAACTCACCTTTAAGTCCTGCAGAGAACATAGTTCTATACATTTGACCATTGCTAATAGCGATAATGTTGTTACGACTTTCTCTAAGTATAACCTCCATTTGATCAAGGGAATTGTTTATATCCCAAGCGATAGATTCTAAGGGTGTTTCATTTGTTGATAATATGATACGAGAAGCAAGTTTACCGTTTTTGACATCATTTAAAACATTAGATATCTGTTGCATTAATTCAGTGTCATTATTTTTTTGTTTATTAAAAAAAACCATATCTAAGCTCCATTTTGTAAATTTATAACAAGTTCATCGTAAGTTGTTTTATTTTCTTCTAGAAAATTATTTAAAACTTTTTCTGAAGCATCCATCCCACCACTTTTTTCTGCAGCTTGTAATAGTTTATATACAGGTATTATGGTATCAATTGCAGATTGGGGAGGTTTTCTTCTAATAGATGTGTAACTAATGATCTTACCATTCGTATCTAAATCAGCAGTGATATATGTAAATACCCAATAGTATCCACCATCAGCACACAGATTTTTTACAAAACCAAAAAATTCTTTGTTGTTTTGGATTAGATCCCAAGCTATTTTAAAAGCGATACGAGGCATATCAGGGTGGCGAATAATGTTATGGTTTGCGCCAATTAATTCAGATGCAGAATAACCTGCTATCTCCATAAATATTTCATTGCAATAAATGATTTTACCTTTCAAATCCGTTTTTGAAACTATAAAATCATTATTACTTAATATTTTTTCATTAGCAGTTATGTTTTTTGGAGCATCTAGTTTTGATAAACTTTTTGAAGACATTAGCTTTTTCCGTTATAGTAAAGTTATCATATATATTAATTGAACTCTCTGATTGATTATAAATTAGATTCTGGATCAAGTCCTAAATGACGGGGACAGCGTCACCCTAAACTTGATTTAGGGTCTAGTTTCTAAATAATCGGAAATCTTAATTATATAATTGCGAGATTGTAACATATATTTTAGTAATATTGTTATTAGATGCAATATTAGTCATAATATTTCATGAAATAGGTTTCAATGTATACACTTATTTGCTATAAAATGGCAATCTTGTAATAAATTATATAATATTTTTCGCAGGTTTGCCAATATAATATCCTTGTACAAAGTTAACACCCATTTTTTCAAGTATTTTTAAAGAATTTTTATCTTCTACATATTCAGCTATTGTTTGCAGCCCCATACTAGAAGCAAAATTAATAATTGTTTTAGTGATAATTTTTGAGTTATCATCTGTAGTGATATTCTTAACTAATGAAGCGTCAATTTTTAAATAATCCACCTTTAGCTCAAAAATATGAGCAAAATTAGAATATCCGCTACCAAAATCATCTATAGCAAATTTACATCCATATTGCTTGATCTTGTTTATAAACTCTTTAAGTTTTTCATAGTTATCAACTTTATCGCTCTCTAATATTTCAAGTACAATTCTGCTCGGATTTGGGAATTTTTTTATAGCATCTAAAAGATAGTTTACAGTTTTTTTATTTTCTATATCTAATATAGAGATGTTTAAAGAAAATTCATATTCTTTATCTTTGAAGTACTCAAATGATTTTCTTATCATAGCATGAGTGATTTCTGAGTATAGTTTAGCTTTTATTGCAATCTCTAAAAATTTAAAAGGTGCCACTACATCACCATTGTTTAATATTATTCTAGCTAAAGCTTCATATTTTTCTATTTTTTTTGTACGAGTATTATAAATAGGTTGAAAGTATGGAGTAATTGTATCATTTTTTATAGCCTCTTTTAACATTAACAAAGCATCATTATTTTCTAGTATTTGCTTTTTAGTATCTAATGATTTATCATAAGTCACAACACTTTTAGTTTTACTCTTAGCAAGCTGAAGTGCTGAGTTTGCTTTAATGATTAAGGAATCATCATTACATGCTATACCACAACTTAGTGTTATAAAAATTGAGTGTTTATCTATTGTAAACGGAGTCTCTTGAATTAAATTTATTAAATTTTTAATAGTTTTTAAAAATTCTTTTTCACTAATCTCTTTGGTTATAAATATTGCAAATTCATCTGTTGGAAGTTTATAAACAGTAGCTTCATTTACTGAGAGTTTTTGCATCGTTTGAGCTAATTTTTTTAAAATTTCATCCCCAATTTTATACCCATATAAATCGTTGATATCCTTAAATCTATCTATATTTATTAGTGATAAGTGAGCTGTTCCATTATTTTTTGCTAAATCTTCAATGAGTTTAAGTCTATTTGGTAGAAGAGTTAATCTGTCATAAAGAAGAGTGTTTTTTAGTTCTATAGTTTTTTCTTGGATTTCCATCTTTAATAAGC
>WFPU01000185.1 GCA_015487435.1 Sulfurimonas sp. | reverse complement strand
TTTTAAAGGTATTGATATTCAAAAAAACATTATTGAAGATGAAGTAGTGACTTGGATGGCTGATCCTGAAAAAACTCAAAAACTGTGTGGGTATAAATGGATTATTGAACAGGCTAAAGCTTTTATATTTTAATGGGGATTGGTATTACAAAAAGAAATAGTCGCTTAAAGAGTTATATTCTTTCTCCTGTTTTTGGTTGACAGATCATAAATGAAGTTACACTGATAATTAATGATATATTTTCTGTTTTAAGAAAGCAAAATGACTCAAATTTAAATTATATATTACATTATTGTCAGGAATATGTAGAAACTTCACTTCAAAAATTTAAACTTAGCAAGCAATCAAAGTTAGCTATAAAACATATTTTGAAAAGTATGATTAGATTTCATACAAATCCTAAAGATAAATTATCTAAAAAAATCAACTCTGTGCTTAACAATATATATACAAATAAACAACGAACAGAGATATCAAAGTGGTTCGACAATTAAGTCACTTTTACATAAATTTAATAGTAAAAGTTTATCTTATTAAAAACAGTGTACTAATACCTGTATTATGCTGCTTGAAGCCCAAATTCAACCTGAAACTGAGTAGCTTTAACTTCCGGTACTAATGAATTTTTTTCTTTGTGCAATGCAACTATGCCATATCTCTCTAGTGTCTTGAGTGTACGAGAAAGATTTGATTTTGCACGACCTGTGAGTTCTTCAAGTTCTTTAAGGGATTTTGGATGATTATCTAATATTACTTGTAATAAGCTTTGGTTCTCACTAGAAAGAATCTGAGCCATAGATTTGATAGACTCAAACCAAACCTTTGGTTCCTCTGCTTTAGGCTTATAAACACCTTTTGCTATATCTATAGTGCGTTGTCTGTATAGTTCTTTTGACATAATGCCAACTCTTATAGTATTCATCAGTTATTCTCCATATAATAATCTACACTCTTCCAGAAATCTTCTAGGAGTTGTGAAGCAGATTCAAATTCATAAGCGACTATATCCATCTGTTTGTGAATATGGTCATAAGACTCTTTTCTAGCTCCGTACTTTTTAGATGACTTAAAACTATGAGCATTGTCATACCCTATTACTCTATGATTATTTTTATCATGAAGTGTTAAAGAGTATCTAATACCATGCGGGACTGCTTTTGTTTGTTCTACTTCATATGCCTCAAACTTTATCCAGTAACCACTGTCCATAGGAAATACTTCGCCGTGTAGGTTTAGTAAGTTCTCTAAATCATCCATTGAGTTCCTTTGTTATCATCTAATGATAATATTAATTTGTTTAAGTTCTGTTGAATTTAACTCCGCCGTTGACACTGTTGGACACAACATTTAGGATATGTCTCTATTAATTAGTGAATATATCATACTTTATGACTATGATTTCTCGCTGTATTAGATGTTTTTCAAAAATTTAAGAAGCTTTGGATCAAGTAAAAAAGGGGTATTTACCACTTCATCTATACTTTTGTATTTAAAACCATCTTTTGTATAACAAATTATGCTTTTTTCTTTGCCTTGTAACAAAGCGTCTATGGCATTGTTTACAAATCTGTATGCCATTAATCTGTCATAAACAGTAGGATTTCCACCTCTTTGGATATGACCAAGGACACTCACTCTTGATTCTATCCCTATTTTTTCTTCAAACCATTGTGCGATATCTTGTGAATTATCTTTTATACCCTCGGCTACAACAGCTATAAAATATTTTCTGCCATTTTTTACTTGCTCCTTAAAACTCTCTTCAAAAGATTTTAGGTTATATTGTTTTTCAGGAATTAAGCAGAGTTCAGCTCCAGAAGTTAAAGCAGACACAAGTGCTAAGAAACCACAATCTCTGCCCATCGTTTCAATTACAAAAGCTCTTTTAAAAGATGATGCAGTATCACGAATGGAATCTATAGAAGTTTTGATGATATTAAGAGCGCTATCAACTCCTAAGCAATACTCAGTTAAACTTATGTCGTTATCTATTGTAGATGGAATACCGCAAAATTTTACGCCTGATTCTTTATAAAAAATGTCTAAACCTCTAAAAGAGCCATCTCCACCAAGTACTATTAACATATTTATATTTAATGTATCAAGATTTTTTTTAGCAATATCACGATATTTTTTTTGCATAAATCTTTTACTTCTGGCACTTCTTATTTTTGTTCCACCACGATTTAATATACCAGCTACATCTTCGTAAGTAGCTTTTTTAATATTGTTGTCAATTAAACCCTCATATCCATCATATATAAAAAAAGGTGTTAACTCTTTTTGAAGTGAATACTCCACAAAATGTTTTAAAGCTGGGTTCATGCCAGATACATCGCCACCAGAGCATAAAATAGCTATATTTTTCATATCTATATTTTCCATCTTAATCCTATATAAGTGTATTTAGCATTCTAATATTAAATTACTTAAACCAAATTGTGTTATAATTAAGAAAGATAATTGGGGAGGGTATTATGCAAGTTAATCAATATTTATATCAATCACCTTCGACTAGCGCTGTTCAATTTGGTAGATTGGACCCGTCTTCACAAAAATCGGAATCAACAGATTTTGCAGGTAAATCTAATTCACTAAAAGAAGTTACTCAAGAACCGATAGTTGAATCATCACAAACAATAGAACCAACTGTAACTGCTACGAAAATAGATATCTACGCATAAATAACTGCTTGATAAAAGCGAGCTGTAATTAAATTCCTGCTAGAATTCCATAATTTATTTTCAAGTTAATAATTTTTTCTTTCTTGCCAATTGGCAAAGCTTTAGTGAGAGGAATTTTTATGGAGCTTTGTTTCAAAAAAAGGAGACATATATGAAAAAAAGAGCATTGGTAAGTGTTAGTGATAAAGCAGGTGTAGTTGAGTTTTGTAGCTCTTTAGTAAAAAATGGTTATGAGATTATCTCAACTGGTGGAACTTATAAAAAGTTAGTTGAAGCTGGTATAAAAGCTATTGAGATTGATGAAATTACAAAATTTCCTGAATGTTTTGAGGGTCGTGTTAAAACTTTAAATCCTTATGTGCATGGTGGAATCTTACACCGTCGTGATAAACAATCACACTTAGACCAAGCAAAGGAATTAGGGGTACGAGCTATTGACTTAGTTTGTGTAAATCTTTACCCTTTTAAAGAAACTATTGAGAAAACTGATGATTTTGATGATATTATTGAAAACATCGATATTGGTGGACCAGCCATGGTTAGAAGCGCTGCTAAAAATTTTGATGCTGTAATAATTGTAACAAATGTTGAGGATTACTCTGAGGTTATTGACGCAATTGAAAATGAAAAAAATACAAAAGATTTTCGTCGTGCTTACATGATAAAAGCGTATGAGCATACTGCAGCTTATGATTCTATGATAGCAAACTATATGAACGAGCGTTTTAATAAAGGTTTTGGCGAGAAGCAGTTTATAGTTGGAAATAAAGTAATGGATACTCGTTATGGTGAAAATCCTCATCAAAAAGGTGCATTATATGAGTTTGATAAACATTACTCAAACAATTTTACAACGCTAAAAGGTGAAGCGAGTTTTAATAACTTAAATGATTTAAGTGGTGCTGTAAAAATAGCATCTGCATTTGGTGATGAAAATGCAGTATGTATTACAAAACATGGAAATCCATGCGGTTTTGCTATTAAAGATACTTTATTAGAAGCTTATGAAGAGGCGCTTAAATGTGATCCAGTTTCTGCATTTGGCGGTGTTGTAGCTGTTAATGGTACAGTTGATAAGGTACTAGCTGAAAAAATGAATGAAATTTTCTTAGAAGTTGTTATTGCTGGACGCATTACTCCTGAAGCTGAGAAAGTGTTTGCTAAGAAGAAGCGAATAAAACTTTTTGAGCAGGGAAGTGATAAGTTAGTTCTTGCAAATGATAAAAAAGATTTCAAACACATTGATGGTGGTTTTGTATACCAAGATGCTGATAAAGTAGCTGATGATGAAGTTAAAAATGCAAAATTAGTTTCAAAAAATGTAGCGGATGCATCAGATATGAAAGATTTAGAGATAGCGTACAAAGTAGCATCTCTTACAAAATCTAACTGTGTTGTATATGTTAAAAACTCTGCAATGGTAGCTGTTGGTATGGGTATGACCTCAAGAGTTGATGCGAGCCAATGTGCCTTGAAAAAAGCTAAAGATATGGGTCTTGATGTTACTGGTGCAGCCTTAGCATCTGAAGCTTTTTTCCCTTTCCGTGATTCGATTGATGCTGCCGCTACTGCTGGTGTTAAGAATGTAATTGAACCTGGCGGAAGTATCCGTGATAAAGAGATTATAGATGCTGCAAATGAGTTTGGAATGAATCTTTATTTCTCAGAGGTTCGCCACTTCCTACATTAAAATCAAAATTGCGACGCATTTACTGCGTTGCTACATTTATCATGCACACAGTAGTGCACTTCTTCATTATGCGCCTTGTAACTGCATCACTCTTTTTATTTTAACAATATTATAATTATAGTTTTTTACACCCCAAAAGCGAGAAAATAACAACCACACAAAATCCCTGCAGTGAGAGGGTCAAAATCTTTGATTTTGGGGTACCCCGCATGAAGCCATTTTGTGTGGTTGCTATTTTTGAGCGAAACCTTGATTGACATCCACTCAACTTTTATGATATAATTGCGCTAATAAATAATTAAAATAAATTTTAGGAAATAAAATTGGCAAAATCATTATACGAAACGCTTGAAGTCTCAGAAAATGCAAGTGAAAATGAGATTAAAAAAGCATATAGAAAATTAGCAAGAAAATATCATCCAGATGTAAATAAAGAAGCAAGTGCAGAAGAAAAATTTAAAGAGATAAACTCTGCATATGAAATTTTAAGTGATAAAGAAAAAAAACAACAATATGACATGCATGGTGACTCTATGTTTGGTGGACAAAGTTTTCATGATTTTTCACGTTCACATGGTGGTGGTCAAGGTGATTTAGATGATATCCTTAGACAAATGTTCTCTGGTGGCGGTGGTGGAAATCCATTTGGCGGCGGAGGTTTTGGCGGCGGAAGTCCATTTGGCGGTGGAGGTTTTGGTGGAGGACAATACCAACAACCAAATTTGGACATAGAAACAAATGTGATAATCCCTTTTAGTGTAAGTGTTCTAGGTGGTTCTCACTCTGTATCAGTGCAAGGCGAAAGATTTGATATAAAAATTCCTGCCGGTATAAAAAGTGGAGAAAAAATGCGTGTTAAAGGGAAGGGTCATGCTCAAGGTGGAAGAGTTGGAGATTTGTTTTTAAAAATTACAGTAGCCTCAAATCCTGAATACACTAGAGAAGATGATGACCTAATCAAAACTTTTGATGTGCCTTTAAAAGCGGCTTTATTTGGTGGTAAGATAGAGATAGCAACTTTAGAAAAAGAGATAAAATTAAAAGTTCCTAAAAACACGAAAAATGGACAAAGATTTCGTGTAAAAGAGATGGGTGTTATGAACCGAAAAACTAAGGTTCGTGGAAACTTGTATTTAGAAGCAAATATTGTATTACCTAAAGTTGAAGAATTAGATGAAGATTTAGTAAAAATGATGAAAGAAAAACTATGATACATCCCTATGACGAGCCAGTTTATTTAATTAGTATTGTTGCTAAAATATTAGATATTCATCCTCAAACTCTTCGTCAATATGAACGTGAAAATTTAATTACGCCAGCTCGCTCAAGTGGTCGTATTAGGCTTTATTCTCAAAGAGATATTGATAGAATAAAACTTATCTTAAGACTTACTCGCGAGCTTGGCGTGAATTTGGCTGGTATTGATATTATTTTACGTCTTAAAGACAATGTAGATGATATGGAGAGAGAGATTGCGGAGTTAAAACATGAAGTTGCTCGTGCTCAAAACTCTCACTCTGTTTCAGCAGATAAAGCATTGGTTACTAAAAAAAGTATTTATGAGATGATTATATTTGAAGAGTGACTTTGGCTTTGAGTGCAGGGAATATTTTTCGAAGAAAAATGTTTACCGTAACTCAAAAACAGAGCCAAAGGTACTCAGCAAGCATCTAACTATTACTCAGATAACCTTACTATATCAACCCCTACATTTTGAAGTTTTTTATCTAGAGAGTCATACCCACGATCAAGATGATAAATTCGATGTATATCTGTTGTTCCATCAGCTATAAGTCCAGCTAATACAAGAGCACTTGAAGCTCTTAAATCTGTAGCCATAACATCAGTTCCACTTAATTTTGTCTTACCACTAACTGTAGCGGTATGTCCATTTAATGATATGTCAGCACCCATCCTTTGAAGTTCACTAACATGCATAAAGCGATTTTCAAATAATTTTTCTTCAATTATAGATACACCATTTGCTTGAGTAGCTAATGCCATAAATTGAGCCTGCATATCAGTTGGAAAAGCTGGGTACTCTTGAGTTATAATTTTTACTGGCTTGATCTCATCAGCTGGATGAATTGTGATAGAATCCAGTGAAGATTCAATAGAGAATCCCATCTCTTCAAGTTTTGCTAAAACTGCACCTAGATGAGAAGGATCTGCATTTATAATTGTAAGTTTAGAATTTGTAATTGCTCCAGCACATAGATATGTACCAGCTTCAATTCTATCAGGAATTACGCTAAAATCAACTATATCTATAAGTTTGCCATTAGTACCGCTAATAGTTAAAATTGCACTACCAATACCCTCTATTTTAACACCACTTTTATTTAAAATTTCGCAAAGTTGAACCACTTCAGGTTCGCGAGCTGCATTTGTTATATTAGTAATCCCATTTGCAAGGGAGGCTGCCATCACAATATTTGCAGTACCTGTTACTGTGATTTTGTCAAAAATTATGTCGCAACCTTGTAATCCATTTGGAGCAGTAGCTTCTATATATCCACTTTTAATCTCTATATTTGCACCCATTTGCTCTAATGCTTTTAAGTGTAGATCCACTGGGCGTTGACCAATAGCGCAACCACCAGGAAGGGAGACTTCACATTTACCAAAACGAGCTAATAATGGACCAAGAACTAGAATAGAAGCACGCATAGTTTTTACAATATCATAAGTAGCTTTTGTCTCATGCAGTGTAGAAGTGTCTACGTGCATATATCCATTGTTTCTCTCACAAGTTGCACCTAAATTAGATAATAGTTTTAAAAGAGTGTTTATATCAGCAACATGTGGTAAATTACTTATTTTAACATTATTTTTTGCAAGGATTGTCATAGCTATTAATGGGAGTGATGCGTTTTTTGCGCCAGAAATCTTAATCTCACCACTTAAAGATTGAGAGCCTTTTAGTTGTAAATAGTCCATTGTACTCTTTTATTGTATATATTTTCGTAATTATATCTTATTTAGATTATAAAGTTTTAAAAATATGATAACATTATGTATTGAGATATCTGATTAATTAGGAACTAGACCTTAAATCAAGTTTAGGATGACGATAGTTTCGTCATTCTGGACTTGATCCAGAATCTAATAACTAATTGTTCAGAGAACCCTATTAATATAAGTTGAATTGGTAAAAGATGAGTGCAGCGCTAGATAGACTTAAAAACTTAACAAATAAGATATCCTCATATGAACGTGTAAGAAAAGATAATATTAGCGCATTGGAATTTTTATATAAAGATATTGGTATAGATAAAAAAGTTGAAAATTTTGATGATATTTTTGATTTTAAAGCTATAAATCTTTCCGGTGCGTCACTTTTACAAGAGAGTTTAGGCACAATAAAAAAAGGTAAATATCTTCAAATTTTAGCAATATCATACAATAAAGAAGCCCGTGTGAAAAGTAAAAATATCTCACTTGGTTATTTTGGAAAAGCAGAGCTTGTAGATGTCAAACTCAAAGATAAAATTGTAGAGTTTATAATTCGTTATAGATTTGAGAAAAGTTTTATGACTTTGGAACATTATAATGGGATGCTTAAGGTGTATAAAAAAGATTTAGATGAGTAAGTTTTACTTTTTACTTTGGCTAAAATGGGCGATTCGTCTTAGTGTCTCTAGTATATTTCTTGCATCATTAGTTACCTTTTTAATAACTTTTTATACATATTTATCTATAGGTTCTCCACCGCTTGAACAAAAAAATATCTCTGCTTTAATTGAAATATTTAATTTTTGGTTTGTAATTGTTTGGAGTTTTACACTTTTAATCTCATTATTTCGTTCAATTAAATATATTTTTAACGATTGCATAGATGGATATGAGTTAAAACTCTTTGAATGTGGTAGTGATGAAGTTATAGATGTTATAGGTTATGGGGATTTGGTAAAAGTATGGAGAAAATGGTTCATGCTTATGATATGGTTAGTAGCAATTTTAATGATAATTACTATGTTTAATTTTTATAATATTTATGCTTTGTTTACCTTTATCTTAGTTAGCGGATATTTCTCTTTCATCATCATGATATCTAAGTGTAAAAAAGTAAAAGTTATGAAATGCTGATTTTTATAGATACAGAGACTACAGGGCTAGATAAAAGTGACAAGATAATTTCAATTGCACTAATTGTTATTGAAAATGGCAACTTAATTACAAAAATGGATTTGATAAATGAGGGTAAAAAAATTCCACCAAAAGCTTCAAGTATAAATCATATTACAAATGAGATGATTAAAGGAAAACCAGAACTTCAAGATAGTGAAACTTTTAGATATCTAATGCTAAATAATATTTATGATGTGACTTTAATTTCTCACAATATACAGTTTATTCTAAATATGTTAAATCGTGCATGTGGGTTTGTATGGCAGGGTAAAATTATAGATACACTTAGAGTCTCTAAACATCTTATGCCAGAATGTGAAGAGTACTCTTTACAATTTTTAAGATATGATTTAAAACTATACAAAGATGAAAAAGAAAAAACAGTTCCGCATGAAGCACTAAGTGATGCAAGGTTGATAAAGCAACTTTATGAATGTTTATTAGAACTCGCTTCTAAAGAAGAGATGTATGAGCTTAGTGTAAAAAATGTACTTATGAGTAAATTTGAATTTGGTAAGTATGGTGGTAGATATATAGAGGAGATAAGCATGCTTGATAGGGGATATTTAGAGTGGATGTTAAATAATATTCTGGATTTGGATGAAGATTTACGCTATAGTATCAAATATTATTTGGAAGGCTAAAGTTTTGAAAATAGCAATAGAGTGTAAATCTCCTTTGATGCAAAAATCACTAGAACTTTTTTTGAGTAAACATCTTAGTTCAGTCAAGCAATGTGATATATTAGTGCGTGATGAGGTTTGTTTAAACGATGAGAGATGTTTTTATATAGGGAGTGATGCTAAAGCTGATTTAGTTAAACCATTTTCAAAATCTCAGCTTATTTTAGCTCTTGAGAATAGATACAAAACTATAGTTAAAGATACTCAAACAAATATTGATGAAGAAGAAGCTGAGGAATCTCTAAATTTTGAGATTTTGCAAAAGCGAATAGAATACTTAACACAAGAGTATCAGCAAAATATATTAAAATCGGTAAAAGCATTTTATGAAAATTAAAAAGATAACTAAAAAAATAATATCTGGAAAATTTAAAGGTACAACCTTAACACTCCCCTCTAAAAGCACTACAAGAAGTTCAAAAAGTATAGTGTTAGAATCTTTTTTCAACACTATTCAATTTGATATTATTGATGCTAATTTTGTTGAAGTTTTTTCTGGTTCTGGCTCAATTGGACTTGAAGCATTAAGTCGAGGAGCTTCTCAAATCTATTTTATGGAAAAAGATAGAGATGCACTTAAAGTTTTAAAAGAAAACATTGCATTAACAGACCCTCTTTCCTGTGAAGTGTTGGCTGGAGATAGTTTTTTTAACATACAAACTGTAATCAAAAACCTTCAAAGAGAAAAAGAAGATGCTTATTTTTATATAGATCCACCTTTTAATATACGTGAGGGTATGGAAGATATATATGATAAAACTATTAATTTAATAGCTTCACTTCCAAAAGAGTGTGTAAAGATGATTATCATAGAACATATTAGTGGTTTAGAGATTGCAGATATTATAAATGGGTATGAGCTTAAAAAATCTAAAAAATTCGGTAATACCACACTTTCTTACTTTATAAATCCTAAATTTAATTTCTAACTTGGAATAAAAATTGCTACTTTATAACTACTAAAGGATTAGTTATGAGACAATTTATACTTTTTTTACTTTTAATCTCTAAATAGTCACAAAACGGTTAGTTTTAACACTTGTGAAAACAATGAGTTTTTAAAGAACACAGACCAAATTATATAAGCTTCTATATAGTGCTTATACTTTAGTATTTGATCATCTGAGCA
>WFPU01000184.1 GCA_015487435.1 Sulfurimonas sp. | reverse complement strand
AGTTTTCTAAAGACGAAGATACAAATAAAATGATGTTTAAAAAATATGAACTTTTATCTAATTTTCGTAGTGATAAAAGTATCGTTAGATATTCAAATGAATTTATAAAAAATATAGAGCAAAGATATAAAGAAAAAGATTTATATTCAGGTTCTAAAAAAGATGGGCTTGTATCAATATATAGTTTTTCATCAACAAATAATTTAGTAAACCCTACAGTAGAATTAATAAAGCAAGATAGTAAAACGAAAAATATTGCAATACTTGCATCTACAAATGATGAAGTTATGCAAATTTATTCCCTTTTGCAAGAAAACAAAATAAAAGCCAAATTTATTATAGATAGAAAAAAATTTGAATTAAAAAATATCATAGAATTATTTGAATTTGACAAGGTTTTAAATAGCTACATTTTAGATGAAACAATTTATAAAGAAAATTATTTTGAAGAAGCATTAAAAATAATAGAAACACGATATAAAGATTCTTTAAATATAAAACTTTTATATAAAATAGTTGATAAATTTTTAAGTGAAAGTGATGAATACTATATCTCACAATGGATATCATATTTACAAGAAATAAAATTAGAAGATTTTGAAAACTATAGCAGTGATATAGTAGTTTCAACCATACATAAATCAAAAGGAATGGAATTTGATAAAGTATATTTACTTGTAAAAGACAATCCAAATGATGATAGTAAAAAAAGACTATATTATGTAGGTATGACTAGAGCTAAAGAAGAGCTTTGTATATTGAGATATGGAAATGATATAATTTCTAAAAAAGATTATGTAGAGTACTTGATAGATAATAGTTTATATACCAATGAAAATAAAATTTTTACGCATATAATGAGTTTGCAAGATATTTCACTTGGATTTGATGTTGAAAAGTATGCTCAAAACAATAGTATTATGTCTGGATATAAAGTTATGGTAGATAAAAAAAATAACTTTAATAATTTATGTGTTATTCTTAATTCTAGAGTTATAGGAACATTTTCAAAATTATTTCAAGATATAATAAATCAAAAACTTAATAATGGGTTTATGTTTAACGATATTGTAATTGATAATGTAGTGATGTGGTTCGATAAAGATAATTCTAAATATTTAAAGCATGCACTTTGTAAGGTAACTATGAAAAAAATGGAAAAAAATAAATGTTGCAAACAAAACTAAAGAACTACTTTGTAGATGACCTTCTATATGTAGACAATGAAGTTATATTTGTTTTAGAATCTCCACACATACAAGAAGTTAAAAATGGCTATCCTGTTGCTGGAAAAAGTGGTGTTGATATGTCAAAGGTTTTATTTTCTAAAAATGAAGCATTTGGTAAGTTGGTATATGAAAAAAAGATTACAAATATTGGTATTTTAAATGTTAGTAATTTTCCCTTGCAGATGTCGGCTTATGAAAATATCTCTACATGCAGTGAGATGGTGTACTTTGAAAAAATTCGTCAAAATCCTAAGCTTAGAAAAAAAATAAATCCAATAAATCCAATTATACAGGAGATGATGGAGAATTTTAAAAATCGTCTATCTTTACATAAAGATAAAAAGATAGTCCTTTGTGGTAATTTTGCTCAAAATTCTTTTGATAGTGTCTTAAATGAGAGCGATTTTAAAGAGGTGTTGCGAGTCCCACATCCATCTTTTAACAACTGGAAAAAAGAGAGATATAAAGATGTTATAAAAGAGTTAGTGGAGTTTGTAAAATGATTAGACTAGCTTCTAGCTCTGTTACCCGTGCAAAACTTTTAAAAACTGCAAATATAGATTTTATTCAAGAGAGTGTTGATTTTGATGAAGATTCTATTTTTGCAGATACTCCTAAAAACTTTGTTTATCAAGCAACACTTGGAAAATACAAAACAAATTTAGAGGCTTTTGGATATGAAGATTATCCACTTTTAGTTGCTGATACCGTTGTTACTGCTCATGGTCAAATATTGAGAAAAGCTAAAAACGAAGATGATGCTAGAGAAATTTTGATGACTCAAAGTGCAAGTATAACAAGTATAATCACTTGTATGATATATCAAAGTTCTAAAATGAAACTCATAGATATTAGCTCAACAGATTATATTTTTGAAGAGTTTGATTTGAGTGATTTAAATATATTTATAGATAGTGGTGAATGGCGTGGTAAAGCTGGAGCATGTATGGTTGAGGGGTTTTGCAAAAAGTATATAAAAGAAGTTCGTGGGAATGAGAGTACAGCAATGGGTTTAAATACTGAACTTTTAAAAAGGTTTACACCCACAAGGGGCACATTTTAATGAACTATTATGAAAATGAGATAAAAGCACTTAAAAAATCAAATAGATTTCGAACCAGAGAAGTTGTTAGTGACGATGTTTTAGATTTTGCATCAAATGATTACTTGGGATTAGCCCATAAAAAAGAGTTGCATACTTCTACATCTCAAGAGTTAGAAAAGCTAAGTATTCATTCCGCAAAAGCTTCCATGCTTGTTAATGGTTATCACCAAATTCATAAAGATTTTGAAGAGCTAATGAGTGAGGCTAACGGTTTTGAGGACTGTGTAGTTATGGGAAGTGGATTTAATGCAAACATAGCTTTGATTGAATCATTAGTCCGCAAAGGCGATATGCTTTTTATGGATGAGTTATATCATGCTTCTGGAGTTTTAGCTACAAATTTAGAATCAGTAAGTGTTGTATTTTTTAAACATAATGATATAGATGATTTAAAAAAATTATTAAAACATCACTCAAATGTAAAAAGAAAAATAATTGCGGTTGAGGGTATATACTCAATGGATGGTGATTTGTGTGACGAAGAGGTTTTTAAAATAGCAAATGATGAAGATGCATTGCTTATTGTTGATGAAGCTCATAGTAGCGGAGTTATTGGCGATAATTTAATGGGCGTATTTGATTATTACAACATAGATATAAAACCAAACCATATAAAAATGGGAACTTTAGGTAAAGCTTATGGTAGTTTTGGTGCATTTATTTTGGCTTCAAACCACATTATAGAGTATCTTATAAACCGAGCTAAACCTATAGTATATGCTACTGCACTCTCTTTATACGACACCCTTTTAGCTAAGAAATCTATAGAATATATATTGAACAGCAAAGAGATTATAAAAGATGAAATTAAACTTCGACAGATGATAGTTGAGAGAGAATTAGGTATAAAAATAGATGGTTTAATAGTTCCTATTTCAATAGGAGACAATAAGAGAGTTATTGAGATTAAAGATGAGCTTTTAAGATGTGGATTTAGTGTAGGTGGGATTCGTCAACCAACGGTCAAACAAGCAATAATTAGATTAATTGCAAGACTAGGTCAAAGTGAAATAGAGTTAATAGAGCTTTGTAAAAAATTGGCTAGAATTATTAAATGAAAATAAGTAAACTAAAAGTAGATTTGGATAAAAAAACTTTAGTAGATATAGATTTTGAAATTACTAAATCATTAGCTCTTGTTGGTCAGAGTGGGAGTGGTAAAAGTTTAACACTAAAAGCACTTTTAAATATGCTTCCCTCATCAATGGAATGTGAGTTAAAACTTGATGCTGATTTTGAACTAATAGCAGGCAAGACTATAGGCTTTGTTCCTCAAAACCCTTTTACTGCACTCTCCCCACTTACAAAAATAAGAAAACAATTTTTTATAAACGAAGATAAAATATATAAACTATTTAAGCAGGTAGATTTAGATATTGAGCTATTAGATAGATTTGCACCAGAACTATCAGGTGGACAACTTCAACGCATTGTATTAGCTATGGCACTCTCCTGTGAGCCTAAACTTTTGATGCTCGATGAACCCACAACAGCACTTGATCCAAAAAATACTTTATTGATACTAGAGTTACTTAAAAAGTTGCAAAAAGATTTAAATTTTAAAACTCTTTTTGTAACTCACGATATCTTTTCAGTAAAAAGTTTATGTGAAGATATTTGTATAATAAAAGATGGGAGTGTGGTTGAATATGGTAAAATGCAAGATATTTTAGTTAATCCAGATGCTACATATACGAAAAACTTAATTGAAGCAAATTTTGCAAATAGGAAATTTAGAAAATGATAAAAAGATTTAAACTAAAAAATATATTTTTTATATCTATTTTACTTACTATATTATCTCCCTTTTTGATTTTAGGTTATTTCTTGATAAGTTTTAATTATGAGATATCTTCACTTATTGATTATCAACCAACTCAAACTACACGCATATATGATAAAGATGGGAAAAAAATAGCTAATATATTTGATAAAAGACATAGGTATTATGCAACATTTGATGAAATTCCCCCTCGTGTGATTGAAGCTCTTGTGGCTATTGAAGATACATCATTTTTTGAGCATTCTGGTATAAATATAGATGCAATTTTTCGTGCAGCTATAAAGGTTATTAAAGCTGGTAGTGCAGTTGAGGGTGCTAGTACAATTACCCAGCAATTAGTAAAAAATAAGTTATTAACTAGAGAGAAGAAATTAAGTAGAAAAATAAAAGAAGCTATATATGCATTAAAACTAGAGCAGCATTTAACAAAAGAGGAAATTTTAGAGCGCTATTTAAATGAAATCTATTATGGACATGGATACTATGGTATTAAAACAGCAGCGGATGGATATTTTCATAAAAAGCTTAATGATTTAACGCTAAAAGAGGTAGCTATTCTTGTTGGATTGCCAAAAGCTCCAAGTGCTTATGCACCAACAAAAAATTATGATATTTCGATGGGTAGGGCAAATAGAGTATTATCAAGAATGAAAGTTTTAGGCTGGATAGACGAAGCTCAATATCAAGAAGCAATATCTGAAAATCCAATTGTATATGATGATACACTAACACAAAACAAAGCTCCATTTATTGTTGATGAAGTAGTTCGTAGAATGAAGAAAAAAGGTTTTGATGATATTAAAACAGGTGGATATGAGATATATACATCTATTGATTTAAGACTTCAAGAGGTTGCAATAGAATCACTAAAAGATGCCTATGAAAAATCATTAGCTCGTATACAAGAGTATAAGAAAAAGGATCAAGAGAAACTTTTAAAGGACCCAAATTGGGAAGTAGCACAAGATGTTAATACATCTTTGTTAAATGGTGCATTAGTCTCTTTAGAGGCTAAAACTGGAAATATTTTAGCTCTTGTTGGAAGTGTTGATTATAAAATCAGTTCATACAATCGTGCAACACAAGGTCGTCGTCAACCTGGTTCTGCTTTTAAACCATTTATATATCAAGTAGGGATAGATTTAGGCTTTAGCGGTGCTACGAAATTAGTTGATGTATCTAGAACTTATACTTATGAAAAAGATGGTGAAGAGGTAAAATGGAAACCAAGGAACTATGAAAAAAATTATAAAGGACTCATCTCTTTAAGAGAGGCCCTTGTACACTCTAGAAATTTAGCAACTATAAATCTTGTAAATGAGATTGGACTTAAGCAATTACTTGAACAACTTGAAAAATTTGGTATAAAAAATCTTCCACACGATTTATCAATTTCATTAGGGACAATCTCGCTTTCTCCATTACAGCTTGCAAAGTATTATACATCTTTTGCAAATCACGGGATACAGATTGAACCTCACCTTATACTTAGTGTTGAAAAAAATTCACAAATTATCTATGAAAAAGAGGAAAAAACTCATTTTATTACTGAGCCTACACAGGCTTTTATAATGACCACTATTTTACGTGATGTTGTAACTAGGGGTACTGGTAGACGAGCTAGAGCTTGGGGTATAGAGTTAGCTGGTAAGACAGGTACAACAAATAATAATATAGATGGATGGTTTGCTGGTTATTCCCCAACAATTGAAACAGTTGTTTGGTTTGGTAATGATGATAATACTCCTATGCACAGAAAGGAGACTGGTGGTAAGATAGCTGGACCAGCATTTAAAAGTTTTTACGAAGGGGTATTGCGCCTGTATCCGCAAATACAAAGAAAATTTGAGGTTCCAGAGGGTATTATTGAGGTTAATATAGGAAATAAAAAAGAGTATTTTAGCCCAATCTCAAAACCACCAAGGGTGGAGAATGAGAATAAGCCAGATGAAGAGTTATTGTTTTAAATAGCTTCTGTTTAAAGCACAAAAAAGTGCTTTGATTGAGGCTGTAGCTATATCGT
>WFPU01000183.1 GCA_015487435.1 Sulfurimonas sp. | reverse complement strand
TCAATATCTATAGAATATTTTCTATCCATTGTATAAGCAAAAATATTATCTTTTAAAAAAAAACTTTTTTCTTCTAAAAGTTTTGCTGTTTTACAAATATAAATAGCTCCATTGAGTCTATAGTACTTTTCTAAATCTTGGCTTCGCTTGTTTAATATTTCATCTTTTAAAAACATACTCATGTTAGAATCTTCTGGTAAAGTATTACTCCAAAGAGGACTGTGATCCATCTCACAAACACTTACTACTGCATCAGCACCTTTAACTTCAAGTAACTCTATAGCCTCATCAATATGCTTTTCATCTCTCAATGGGCTTGTTGGCTGAAGTAAAACAATATAATCATACTCAGTTGTATTTTCTATAGTATGTTCTATAGCCTCAAATGTCATGGATATATCGCTTGTTAAAACATCTGGTCTTTTTATAGTTAAAGCTCCATACTTTTGTGATATGCTTAATATCTCTTCATCATCACTCGAAACTATAACTTTATCTATATATTTACTTTTTAGGCCTGCTTCAATAGTATGGGTAATTAGTGGCTTAGCATTTAAATCTAGTACATTTTTTCGCGGAAGTCTTTTACTTCCACCTCTTGCAGGAATGATTACTAAAAATGTTTTATCTTTATACATTTAAATTCTTTTTTATTTTATTTACACCATATACAATACTATTATTTGGAATTGATTTTGTTACAATAGCATTCGCTCCAATAATACAATTAGAACCTATGGTAATTGCACCAATAATTTTAGCACCTGCACCAATTTTAGTATTTTTTTTGATATATGGCATTTCATTATTTCCAAAAAAATCAGATCCAATAGTTACTCCTTGATATATAGTACAATTTTCTTCTATAACAGCATTAGAACCTATAATTACAGCTATTGGATGCACAAATTCAACACTATCATGTATTTGGCTCATATTACTTATTTCACAATGATAAACATAATATATTTTTCTTAAAAAATATTTTCTAAGAAAGGTACTTTTCTTATCAAAATAGTACATTAATTGAATTTCAATTTTAATTCTTTTTTGTGGTTTGCTTGTCATTAATCGCATTAAAAGCAAAATAATTATTTTAGGCATTAAACACCTCAATAAATTCATTATTTGCTTTTTCAAACTCTTCAAGTCTTCCAATATCCAGCCAATATTCTCTTATAGGAAACGATACGCTTTTCATCTTATTCTCTATCACTTTTTCAAAAAGCGTTGGCATATCATAGAACTCATCATTTGGTATGAATTCTAAAACCTTACTCTCAAGCACATAAACACCACCACTTACAAAAAAGCTATGTACAGGTTTTTCTTCTATGCTTAGTATATTTTCACCATCAACATTTACTACACCATAAGGCACTTGAAAATCATACTCTCTGACACCCATTGTTGCTATCGCTTTATTTGAAAGATGGTATTCCATCATATGTTCAAAGTTTATATTTGTAAGGAGATCTCCATTCATGACAAAAAATGGCTCATTTAATTTCTCTCGCATTAGACTTAAAGCTCCAGCTGTTCCCATTCTTTTAGTTTCGTGTATATACTCTATATTTACACCAAACTCTCGACCATCTTTAAAATACTCTTCTATTATTTCTGACTTATAGCTTACACTGAGTATGATATTTGTAAAACCGTACTTTTTAAAATTCAGTATTATAGTCTCTAGTATAGGTTTGTTTCCTACTTTAAGCATTGGTTTTGGAATATTTTCAGTAAGTGGACGAAGACGTGTACCTAAACCACCAACCATTAGTACAACTTTATTCATTCTAACAGATGGTTTTAAAAGCTCATCCATCTCTTCTATACCAACCAATTTACCCTCATTATCTACTATAGGCACTTGATAAAGTTTTCTCTCTATCGCTACTTTTAAAATATCTTCTTTTGTGTCTTCAACATTACAAACTGTTGGAGTTTTAAAGATGACACTTTCAATACTATCATCTAGAGATAGATTATTTAATAGTCCTCTTCTTATATCTCCATCAGTCAGTGTACCTAGTAATTTTTCATCTTTATCAATAACCAAAGCTATCTTCATGGCTCCACTATCGATGATTTGCAAAGCTTCTTTTATTGTTGATGTTGGTTTGAGTAGTATATCTGTATAGTTTTTCACTTTAAGCCTTTATATCATAAAAAGATTTTTTCAATATGTCATCCAATGATACTTTTTTAATGATATCTTTTATTTTTTTGCTTGCTCCACCATCTCCATATGGATTATCTGTCTCTGATAAAACTTTTTGAAATTCACTTGAGTACAACTTTACAAAGGCATCTCTTATTGACTCTATATTTGGATCAGCAGATATTACACTATCAGCCATTATACGGCCTTTTTGTCTATCCCCAATATTTATCGTGCCTATTTTAAAAGTAGGTGCTTCTGCTAAACCACTAGAACTATTTCCAACCATCGCATCTACATATTGTAAAGCACTTAAATATCTAAGTTGACCTAAGGAACTAAATCCAACTGCTTTATCATGATTTTTTGACACATATTCATCTATCATTTTATTAATAACTCTTCCGTCTGTATCACTATTTGCTTTTGTAAAAATGAGGCGAGTATCTTCAAGGGTATCTATAACATCTAAAAGATTCTGAAATTGCTTTTTTGCTGTTGAGTGCTCAAGAGTTACAGGATGAAATGTAACTATGATATTTTTCTTTGCAAGTTTAAAGTCTATAGATTTTTCAAACTCTTCTCTGTTGAGTAACTCTAATCTTTTAATATTATCTATTCCAAGACCACCTACATTAAAAACTCGTGATGGATGTTCACCTAATTGTATCACTCTATTTCTATACTCATCTGTTGCAGTAAAGTGCAAGTGACTCATTTTTGTTATAGAGTGGCGAATGGACTCATCAAAAGCACCTTCAGTAGTCTCACCACCATGAAGATGAGCAATAGGAATACGCGCTATCATAGCAGCACTTACAGCAGAAAATATCTCATATCTATCACCAAGAACTACTAATATATCTGGTTTTAGCTCTTCAAAGCTTTCTGCAAACGATATTTGAGCTAATCCCATGGATTTTGAAATACCGACAGAAGTATCAGAAGATAATAGCATCTCTATTTTTTTATCAATTTTAAAATCTTTTTCTATTATCTTATAAGTAAGTCCAAACTCTGGGCTTAAATGCATACCCGTTACGATGAGTTGTAATTCTAAAGCATTATCAGCCTCTACCTCTTTCATCAGCCAATATAAAAGACCGTATTCAGCACGAGTACCAGTAACTACACAAATTTTTCTTTTATTCATATCAACTCATCAACTTCATAATCTTTTTGAGAAATTGTACCGATAATCTCATCCCATCGCATAGGATTTATGCCGTTACCAGGTCTTTTGACAGCTAAGTTATCTTCGCTGAATTTTTCACCTTTTTGTATAGTACAACTTGCCACTATAGACTTGCGTGCTACTTGCATATTTGGCTTTTCACTCTTACTCGGCTTTTTAACACTACTACCTAAAGCTAATTCTATGTTTCGTATAGCTTTTAAATTTACATCTTCCATAGGTGTCGGGTACATTGTATTTGCATGTAATACTATGATATTCTTTTTATTTGTTCCAGCAGCTACTAATACACCCAAAGCATCTTCTATCTCACCAATATCTGCCATACCAGTTGATAAAATAACTTTTTTATTTAGTTTTCCAATATGTCTTAAATATGGTAAATTTGTTATTTCACCGCTTGGAATTTTAAATATTTCTAACCCCAAATCATTTAACATATCTATACTGTCATGATCAAAAGGTGTTGAGAGGAACATGATGTTTTTGCTTTTACAGTAGGCTATAAGTTCATGATGCGTATCTACATCTAATTCTAACTTTTTGAGCATATTAAACTGTGAGTCATCAACCCCAGCTTCTACTCCAACATCAATGAGTTTTTTGGCAAGTTCTATCGATCCATTATGATTTACACCAGCTTCAGCTATTATAAAAACACTCATTTAGCCACACTCCCTGCTTTTACAAATCCACTTACACAAATACCCTCTTTAGTAATACTTCCACTCCCTACAAAGCTATTTTCTTTTACTGTTGTGGTACCATTAATAATAGCTCCTGTAGATATATGTACATTATCTTCTATCATTGCATCATGTTCAATAAGTGCTTTTGAATTGATAATACAATTTTCACCAATAGATGCATTTGCATTAACCACAGTTTGTGATTCACCTTCATATTTTTCAATTATACCAGCAATCTCAAAGCGTCCTTCTTTTTCTATCACATCTATAACAGATTTACAGTGTCCTCCACCACCAATTAAGAGTATTTTAGGTTTCATTAAATTCTTACCCCACTTGAAATATTCACAACTCTATCTTCTAAATACTTAGCATTTTCCAAATTAACACATTGACAATCTTTAAACATCTCTAATTCATTCATAAGTTTCCAAATAGGTCTTGTCATAACTCCTTGTTTATTTGTATAGTCTAAAAATTTATTTCTTGAGGCAATATCTTTTAATATAACTGCTTGAAGCCAGTAGTTTGATTTTGAGTTTTGTGGTTCTTTTACAAACTTTATTTCACTATTAGCATTGAAAAATTCTTCATATTTTGATGCTAAATCTCTTTTGTTTTCTAAAAATTTATCTACCTGTTCTAGTTGAGCAACTAAAAGTGCAGCATTTATATTTGGCATGCGATAGTTGTAGCCTATCTCATCATGTCTGTATTCATAAGGATGCGGCACTTTTGCAGTGGTAGTGAGATGTTTCGCTCTTTGTGCCAACTTTTCATCATCCGTGACTATCACACCACCACCACCGCTTGTGATAATCTTATTTCCATTAAATGAAAAAGCACCGAGTTTTCCAAAAGTTCCCGTATGTTTACCTTTATAATAACTACCCAAACTCTCTGCTGCATCTTCAACTAAAGATATATGCCATTTATCACATATATCTTTTATCTCATCAATTCTACAGGGATGCCCAAAAGTATGCATAGGAACACAAGCTTTTATGATTTTATTTGTGGTTTTATTTATACAATGATTATCAACAAGTTCACAGTTTTTTTCCAAAAATTCTTGTAAAAATTTTGGAGAAAGTCCCATAGTATCCAAATCAACATCTACAAAAACAGGCTTTGCACCAATGTAACTTATAGCATTACATGTAGCTATGAAAGTTAAAGGCTGGGTTATAACTTCATCCTCAGCTTTTACATCTGCAAGGAGTAATGATATATGCAAAGCAGAAGTTCCATTTACAGTAGCTATAGCGTATTTGCTTCCAACATACGAAGCAAACTCTTTTTCAAATTTATCTACATATTTACCAACACTTGAGACAAAAGTAGAGTCTATACAGTCGTTTAGATATTTTTTTTCATTTCCAATAAATTTTGGCTCATGAAGAGGAAGAAACTCTTTGGTTTTATAAATATCTTGGATAAATTCAATGAGCTTTTGCATTACATCTTCCCATCTAAATACTTACCAGTCTCTTTATGTCCAAAATCTGGAATGAGTTTAAAAAACTCTTTGACTATTTCCTCTTTGTTCCAAGAGAGCTTCTTTTTCATTGAGTTTATTTTATCTTCAAAATCATTTAAAAGATTTTCATCAAAACTAGCTTCATTCTTGATAACTCCAAGATTGGAAAATCTATCCATATCTAAAGTTTCACTATCTGTAAAAAACTCTTCAAAATCTTTCTCACCTGTTGTATCGCTTCTAGTAAACAGGCAAGGCCATTTTCCCTCTGCTGGTAGAGTTTTAGCTAATTCTCTTGCTTCATCTTCATCTTTGCAAAGATAAGGTTCATATCCTTTTTCTTCTAAATACTTAACGGCGATATCTGCAAAAGAAATCAAATGTAAATTTTCACTCAGTTTTGGAAAAAATATATCACGATTTTCGCCAAATATGCAAGACATTAGACAAAGCTCTCCACTCTCTTGTGGAGTTACAAAGTAGCGTTTAATGTCATTAGGTGCAACAATTGGTTGATTCTTTTCTAAACGCTGATTAAAGCCATGAAGCAGTGAGCCATCACTAAATGCGACATTGGCAAATCTAGCCATAGAAACATCTATATCTAATGAATTTCTATGCACAAACATTTCCATAATGCGTTTACTAGCACCCATCATATTTACAGGGTTTGCAGCTTTATCTGTAGATACACAAAAATATTTTTTTACTCCATTTTCACAAGATTGCTTTATAGTTTTATCGGTATTAAAAATATTTGTTTCAATCATCCTCATTAATGTAAAAGGATCCTTTTCACTTCTTACATGTTTTAAAGCTGATAGATTTAATACATAGTCATATTTACCATCATTTTTGATAAAGGCATCATATTCTAAAGAGCCTATGTCTAGTGCAAAAGTTTTAAAATCGCCATCTATATAACCAAAAGAACTTCTAATATCACGAACAAGTTCAACCATATTATTCTCAGATATATCTACAACATGTAGCTTTTTCGGGCTACGTTTAAATATCTCTTTAACTACTGCTTGACCGATACTACCGGCTCCACCTAATACTAAAAAAGAGGAAGATACAATAATTTTTGAAAGTTTATTCTCATATTGATTAATGTCATGCTCAAAAAGTTCTTTTTTACGACCTATTAATTTTAAAATACTCATATAGCTTTCCAACTTTCTAAACTATTTTTAATATTATTCATTCTTCCCAATATATACCCTTTTTCACAACTATAGCAGGATTTCCAACTGCTATGGCATTTGCTTCTATTGTATGTGTCAATGTTGCATTAATACCTACGATACTATGAGTACCGACAGTAACACCTTTTAAAACGGTGACATTATCTGCTAGCCATACATGTTCATTTATCAAGACATCTTTAGCATGATTTATAATATTTTCATCTTCATAGACAGGATGCCCATCAGATGTCATAATCTTTACATTACGTGAGAGCATACATTTTTCTTTAATGATGAGGCTTTTACCCTCTTTTGCAGAGAGATAGCTTCCATGTCCTACTATACACTCTTTTCCAATATGTATCAGACTGTTTTCTCCAACTATTTCGATGTGGGTATTTCGAATATTTACACCTTCTTCTATTACCAGCGTATTATTACTACCAAGTATCTCTATTTTACAATGCACAATTTTAGCACTTTTATCTATTTTTAGAGTAACCGCGCCTTTTAATTTTATTTTATTACGTAATTTTTGCAAAAAAGTAAACTTATTCATCACAAATAACCTTATACAATTTATCTAATTGCTTCTGTGCATCAAATTTTTCTTTCACTTTTTTATAGCCATTTTCGGCCAATATCTTTTTTAACTGTTCATCATCATAAAGCTGCTTTATTTTCATTGCTAAATCATCGCTACTGCCATCAAACAGTAAACCATCCACACCATCATCTATAATTTCCAAAGGCCCCCCTTTGTTTGTAGCTATCATCGGAACTTTATTTGCCATTGCTTCGATAATTACAAGTCCAAAGGTTTCATTTTCCGTTGCAAGTACATTGACATCAAAGAGTTTCATATGTTCATTCACCTCTTTTGTAAAACCTGTAAAAATTACTTTCGATTCAATTCCTAAATTTTTCACATATTTTTTTAATTCTTTTTCATAAGAGTCATCCATAAAAGAGCCAACAATAACAGTTTTCACATCAGAACATTTGAGCTGTGCAAGCGCTTCTATAACTTTATGCTGCCCTTTTCCTTTTTCAATACGACCGACAATGCCTACAATAAAATCATTACCTAGTTGATATTTTTCTTTTACTAATTGCACTTTTCTTTCATCAATCACAGGAATTTTCACTCCAAGATAAATCATCTCAATTTTAGGACGAATCTCTTTTGGAATGTACCTTTGCAATTGCTCTTTTACCTGCAGTGTCACCGCATGCATCATGTTAACATTTTTATAGAGCCATCTATGATAAAAATCATCTTTAAATCGCGTCATTCGCATGTGTCTACTTTGAACAAGTTTAGGCTTCTTTTTGCTCAAAAGTTTTGCTAAAACAGCTGTAATAATATCTTTTGTCCAATGAAAGTGAATCACATCAATCTCATTTGAATCAATATAACGTGCTAGTTGTAAGGCAGGAATAAAAGGAAAAAACTTACTTCTTTTTATATAAAATTTATCTATATTGTCAAGATAGTTATCTAGTTTAGAGTCTCTTTCAACAACAACTTTGCAGTTTGTTTTTTTAGAAAAATCTTCATAGCAACTTGCCACAAACATCTCAAGTCCTCCAAGACCATGTGCTAAACAAAGCTCTAAAATATTTTTATTTTTCATACAACTTATCTATTAAATTACTTGTTGAAAGAAATACATCTTTAACAGCAGGAGAAGTATATTCTACATTAAACACACAATCATGTTTCTCTTCTCGAGGCCAATAACGAAATGGTGGAATATGAAAAAATATCCCTATTGTTGGTGTTTCAAGGGCTATACCAATATTTCTAATTCCTGTATCATTGGAAACTAAACATCTGCTTGCAGATAAAAAATGCATTACTTTTTCCAAACTCATTACTTCTTGAAGTAAGACATTTTCATGTTCTTTTAAAGGTTCATAAATATTTAAAAATTTTTCATCTTTTCCAATACCTTGAAGAATCACATGTTGATATTTTGGATATACAAGCGACATTTTCGTGATAAGTTTTACAAATTTTTCTTCTTCCCAACATTTATTTTTCGTAGATGCTCCAGCAAAATAGACAATCCTTTTTTCATCTAATTTCGGATATTTCACATCTAAACCATAGACTAAAGGAGAAGCTGTTTTTGCACCTAAAATATTTAACATATGCAGAACAGACTGAGCCTCAACAACAAAATCACTTCTCAGTGTTGCTATGTCAAAGAATGCCCTTCTAACAGCTCTATATGGGTACCCTATCTTTAATTTTGCTTTACTCATCGCCACAAGCATAACAGAAATAGTACTATCTGTTAAATCAAAAATAATATCTTGAGCTGGAAGAGTTTTGGCCTCTTTTAACCTTTGCATAAGTGATGTTTTAGAATTATCTTCTTTATATCTATGCATAATATGTAATTCATCAATCAAATCTTCAGGAATTCCATACATATAGTGTTTTAAAACACTTAATGTCACTTTTGCATTGGGAAAAAAACTACGTAATTCTATAAGAAAGGGTCTAATATTCATAAAATCGCCAATAGCCGCATGGCGAATCACTGTAATTGAACGTATATCTTCCGGCTTTTTACCTTTGAGATATTCTCGAGCTTTCTTTGATGCAAATGCACTACCACTTCTAAAGTTTAACTTCAAGCTAATACCTTTTTTTGTATAATTAACTACATTATACAAAATTCTTTATGAGAGATATATGAAATACAAATTAAATCCACTTTATGAAGAGAGTTTCAAAAATTTTCTACTCAATATCAAACAGCATTTCAAAAACAATGACAATTCCATTCATAAAGCGAGAAATGAGCTTAAAATCATCTCTCATAACGGTATTGATGTCGTTGTCAAATCTTTTAAAGTACCCAATCTCTTGCGACGTCTCTTTTATACCTATTTTCGAGACACAAAAGCAAAAAAATCCTATGACAACTCCATAAAAATCGGAAATTTCACACCTGATCCTATCGGATACATCGAGTTTTATGAAAACAACCTGCTTTTTGAGAGTTATTTTGTAGCAAAAAAATTTGATTATGATTTTACGATTAAAGAGCCCATCGTCAACCAAGAGTTAGTCGACAGAGAAAACATATTTCGTGAATTTGCAAAG
The DNA here is from genome assembly GCA_015487435.1 of Sulfurimonas sp. GTDB lineage: Bacteria > Campylobacterota > Campylobacteria > Campylobacterales > Sulfurimonadaceae > Sulfurimonas. The sequence goes on along the minus strand of WFPU01000183.1, from coordinate 311 downwards.
TTTACTTACGAGTTGCATGAAGGAAATATTTATCATAATGACTACTCTCCGGGAAATATCCTCATTAAAAAAGAAGATATGAACTACACCTTTAAAGTCGTAGATATCAATCGCATGAAGTTCAAAGAGCTCTCTTTAGATGAAAGACTAAAAAACTTTGCAAAACTTTGGCTGCGTGATGAAGATTTAGAATCAATAATCAAAGTGTATGCACAACTCATTCATAAAGATGAAGAAAAATGCATCAATATCGCACTGAAATATTCTCACGCTCTTAAAAACAAAATAAATATGAAAAAAAGGCTCAAAGG
>WFPU01000182.1 GCA_015487435.1 Sulfurimonas sp. | reverse complement strand
GTTGATAAAGATAGTAATATTAACTTTTTTTTGATAGTATTACACAAATTATTAAACTAAAAAAGATATAAAAGGATTTTAAAATGGCAAAACATCAGTTTCAAACAGAGGCAAATCAAATACTGCACCTTATGATTCATTCACTATATTCAAACAAAGAGATTTTCATCCGTGAGTTAATTTCAAATGCTTCAGATGCATTGGATAAGCTAAATATGTTAGTTTTAACTGACGAGAAATATAAAGATGTAACTTTTGCACCTCGCATAGATATAGTTGTTAACAAAGAGGCAAAAACTTTAACAATTAAAGATACTGGTATCGGTATGAACGAAGAAGATTTGATGAATAATCTTGGTACTATTGCAAAATCAGGCACTAAAGCATTTTTGGAGAACTTAACTGGTGATCAAAAAGAGGATTCCAATCTTATTGGTCAATTTGGTGTTGGTTTTTATGCTTGTTTCATGGTCGCAGATAAAGTAGAAGTTACAACTAAAAAAGCGGGTGAAGAGCAGGCTTATCTATGGACTAGTACGGGTGATGGCTCGTTTGAGTTAGAAAAAACAACTCAAGATGGTCATGGTACTACAATCGTTATGCATCTTAAAGATGATGAGAGTGAATTTTTAGAAGAACATAGAATCGATAGTGTAATTAAAAAATATTCTAACCACATACCTTTTCCTATTTTTATGGATAAAGAAAAGTATATACCTGCAGTTACTGATGATGAAGGAAAAGAAATTGAGCCATCAAGAACTGAGATAGAAAATAAGCAAATAAATAAAGCAAATGCGCTTTGGACTATTGCTAAAAAAGATATAAAAGATGAAGAATATAAAGATTTTTATAGCTCTATTGCTCATTCATCTGAAGAACCATTAGCTTGGATTCATAACAAAGCTGAGGGTGCAGTTGAGTATACTACACTTTTTTATATCCCCTCAAAAGCTCCTATGGATCTGTACAGAGTTGATTATCAAACAGGTATCAAACTATATATCAATCGTGTATTTATCACTGACGATGAAAAAGAGTTAATGCCAACTTATTTAAGATTTTTACGAGGTGTTATTGATTCTAAAGACTTACCTTTAAATGTATCTCGAGAAATTTTACAATCAAATCCAATTATGGATAAAATCAAAAAAACATCTGTTAAAAAGGTTCTTTCAGAGCTTTCAAAAATGGCTAAAAAAGATAAAGAAAAATATGATATTTTTTATGCTGAATTTGGAAATGTATTAAAAGAGGGTCTTTATAATGATTTTGAAAATCGTGAAAAAATCTTAGAACTTTTGCAGTTTAATACAATTAATTCTGATGAAAAAGTTATGATTGAAGACTTTGTTAAAAATATTAATGAAGAGAAAAAAGAGATATATTATATCACCGGTAAAGCTTCATTATCTATGCTTAAAAGTTCACCATCATTAGAGAGATTTAAAGCAAAAGGAATCGATGTTTTAGTTTTAAATGAAGAGGTAGATACTATTATTTTTCCAATGGTTACAGATTACAAAGATTTTAAGTTAGTACATGTAGAAGATGCTAAATTTGAAGAGAGTGAAGAAGAAAAAAAGGCTGAAGAGGAGATTGCAAAAACTTACGAAGGTCTTGCAAAAGAGTTCAAAAATGCTTTAGGTGAAGCGGTTAAATCAGTTGAGACTACGTCTGACTTAGTTGATTCTCCTGTTAAACTAAAAGAAGATAAAGAAGATCAAGCTTATATGATGGCTCAAATGATGAAGCAGATGGGACAAGACTCAGGTATGCCAGTACCAGCTCCAATCCTACAAATAAATCCTAATCATGAGCTTTTAATTAAGCTAAAAGATTCTACTGATCAAAACTTAATAGATGATGCTGCTCATGTTTTACTAGATCAAGCAAAATTATTTGATGGTAGAGAGTTAGATAATACAGCTGAATTTATATCTCGATTAAATAGAATAATTACTAAAGCTGTATAAGAATATAAAATATATGAGTGTTTTAGTAGCACTCGTATATAAAATATTATTATTATCTAATTTTAATGAGATAAAAATTCTATATATGTTACTTTACTTAAGATTAAATAAATTAACGGAACATAATGCTTGATAAATTAAATATTGATTCAGCTCTTTCAAAAGATAAAAAGGTAAATATTGTCTTAGAGTATGCACAAAAGATATGTGATGATGTATTTAAAAATAGATTTGAAAATTCAGAACTTTCAAACTATAAATATGACTTATGTGAAGCAGAAAATGAACTTGGATTAGAAAAAGAATTAATTTCTCAATTAATCGAAGACTATATAACTCAAATATTTAAAGCAAACGATACATTTAAAAATTTATTATCAAGTATTTATGAAAAAAATTGTGTTGATAAGCAGATTAAACTTGATGAGTTACATGATTTAGCACATAAAAATTTAGGTGTAGTTAGAAATTTGCATATAAAAGATGCCCAAATATTAATAAATGACTTAATGACAAAACATAATGATTTAAATCACTTAAAAGATTGTGTAAAAGCTTTACAAGCTTGTGCATTTAAACTAAATCCAGAGTATGCTTTTAATACTCTTTCTCTCATAAAATTAAAGAAAACTCTTTAATTTATTTTTTCAAACCACCAGAAATTTTTTCGAGCATATTTTTATTTGCTTTTAATACTGTTTGTTTTTTTTCAACAGGCAATGCAAACGCTAATAATATAAACATAAAGGAAAATACAACACCAGCTAATATACTAAGTATCAGTTTTAATTTGTAATCTTTCATAACTTTATTATATCATTATAAATATCAAATGAATAAAGATTAGTTTTGTTTTTGAGCGTGAGTGATGTACATCCAAAATTCTTTATGAGAATAGCCTTTATTTAAAAAGAAAATTTGTAAAATTACCACTCTATAAAGTGTTATTGCCATTTTTGCAAATGGTATAAATAGGCTTAGACTTACTAGTATAGATTGTTGCTTTTCACCCTTTGATTCCATCATCTCTTTGAGACCAATATTTTTTGTTAAATAAAGACCAAAGAGTATGGAAAATAAAAAGTTCAAAATTAACCCAAAAATCATATATGCAACAAACTCTTGTTCAAACATTCCAGCAATCATAAAAAAACACCCCTATTTATTATATATTGATAATTTTAGCAAATTTAAACTTTTTTATTCATAAGTTTTAATTTTACTTTTTGTAAAAAAAGTTCCAAATGGTATTAATGAAGCTATAAAAAATATAGCATTTTCTTTATGTGACCACTTTGCTTCATTCCAAGCTAGTAATAAGAGCAAGCAAAATATAATAAACAATATTCCATGAATCATACCAACAACTTTAACAGCTAATGGAATTTCAAGTAGGTACTTCATTGGCATCGCAATAAAAACCAATAATATATATGAATATCCCTCAATTGTGTTTATAAGTCCAAATTTATTAACATTTTTTTTTAACATATTTTTATCCAAGTTTTAAATTTTAGTGCATTATATAATCAAAAAGTAACAACTTAGTCATTTTAAAATTCAAATTATTTGTCAAAACTGTTTTTAAACATCTTTATTATATAATTGCGTGAAAATATATACTATATGAATTAAAGGTGAATTTATGGAAACTAACCTCATACTTGAGGGATTTAAATTTATGGGACTAGGGATGGCAACAGTTTTTGCATTTTTAGTTATATTGATATTGATGATTAATTTGATGTCGATAATTATCCATAAGTACTTCCCAGAACCGCAAGCTGGTAATGTGATTACAAATGCACCAACAGCTAGTGCTAATAAAAATAATAAAGATAATAAAAAAATCATTGCTGCAATTACTGCGGCGATAACTCGCCACAGACAAGCTTAAGGATTAAAATGGCTAAAAAATATATAGACATAATGGATACAACTTTTCGAGATGGCTTCCAGTCAGTTTACGGTGGTCGTGTACTTATGGATGACTTTTTTCCAGCAGTAGAAGCTGCAAAAACAGCTGGTATAAATCACTTTGAATTTGGTGGTGGAGCTAGATTCCAATCACTTTACTTTTATCTTCGTGAAGATGCTTTTGAGATGATGGATAAATTTCGTGAAATAGTTGGTCCAGATGCTAATCTTCAAACATTAGCTCGCGGTGTTAACACAGTAATGCTTGATACAGGTTCAAAAGAGTTAATTGATTTACACGCAAAATTATTCAAAAAACATGGAACTACAACTATCCGTAACTTCGATGCCTTGAATGATGTTGAAAATTTAAAATATTCAGGTGAAAGAATCACTCATTATGGTTTAAAACATGAAGTTGCTATTACTATGATGGATTTACCCCCAGGTTGTCATGGTGCCCATGATGTTGATTTTTATGAAAAAACTCTTCGTGAAATTTTAGATAGTGGTATTCCATATGATAGTATCTGCTTTAAAGATGCATCTGGAACCTCAAATCCTCAAAAAGTACATGAAACTATAGTAATGGCTAGAAAACTTGTAGGCGAAGATACTCACCTTCGTTTACATACTCATGAAACTGCTGGTGTGTCTGTTGCTGCATATATGGCTGCATTAGACGCTGGTATTGATGGTATTGATATGGCGGCTGCTCCTGTAAGTGGAGGAACAAGTCAGCCAGATATTTTAACTATGCTTCATGCAACTAAGGATATGAATTTTGATCTTGGTGGATTAGAGATTGAAAAAATTCTTACTTATGAAAAAGAGTTACAAAATTGTTTAAGTGATTACTTTATGCCGCCAGAGGCGACTATGGTTTCTCCAGTGATTCCATTTTCTCCTATGCCAGGTGGGGCACTTACTGCAAATACTCAAATGATGCGTGATAATGGTATCTTAGAAAAATTTCCAGAAGTTATAGCAGCTATGACCGAAGTTGTTGAAAAAGGTGGTTATGGTACATCTGTAACACCAGTTTCTCAGTTTTATTTTCAACAAGCTCTCAATAATGTAATGCAGGGACCTTGGAAAGCTATTGCTCCAGGTTATGGAAGAATGGTGCTTGGTTATTTTGGAAAAACTCCAGTTGCACCTGATCCTAAGATTGTTAAAATTGCATCTGAAAAATTAGGATTAGAACCTACAACCGAGAATGCTCTTGATATTGCAAATGCAGATGAAACAAAATCTCTTCAACATGCAATAGATGAACTTAAAAAAGAAGATTTAGAGATAACCGAAGAAAATATATTTATTGCGGCAGCATGTCAAGAAAAAGGTATTGCTTTTCTTAAAGGTGAAGGCGAATTAAATATCAGAAAAATTTCAGAAATGAAACAAGATTGTGAAGGAAGCTCAAATATGGGTAATGGAAATTATACAGTAGTAGTAGATGGTCAAAAGTTTAGTGTTCAAGTTGCAGAAGGTGATGCAGATATTCAAGTTACAGCGGTCAATGGGGAAAGTGCATCAACTGCTCCAGCTCCAGCTTCAACTCCAACAACTTCTGCTGATCAAATAGATATTAAAGCTCTTCTTCCAGGAAGTGTTTGGAAAATTGTTGCTAATCCAGGACAAAGTGTAAATGAGGGAGATGTAATTTTGATTTTAGAATCTATGAAAATGGAGATTGATGTCGTTGCACCAAAAGGTGGGGTGATTAAATCAATAAATGTTGCTACAAATGATAAAGTAGTAGAAGGTCAACTCGTAGCAGTATTAGGATAATATTAAATGAAATCTTTTGTAATAAAACTTTTTACTTTATTTATACTTCTTGGTGTGAGTTCGGCCTATGCAAGTGTTCCGGCACACTCACCAGAAGAGACTGTAAATAACACACACAAAGAGGAGACTTATGAGACTAAGCCTTTTTCTGAGATGGTTGGTGGTTTTTTAACTTCAACAGGTATATATGCATTTATTAACCCTAACCCAGATGAATTAGATTCTCACGGTGCAACAATAAGTGATTTTCATAAGTCATGGGGTCGTATAATTATGATTATCCTCACATTTTTTCTTTTTTGGTTAGCAATTAGAAAAGGTTTTGAGCCACTCCTGCTTCTACCTATCGCTTTTGGTGGATTATTAGCCAATATCCCTATTGCGGGAATTGCTGGAGAACATGGTTTTTTAGGTATTATATATAATATGGGTCTTTCAAATGAGATGTTTCCTATTCTGATATTTATGGGTGTTGGTGCTATGACTGATTTTGGTCCTCTTCTATCAAATCCTAAAACAGCACTACTTGGTGGAGCTGCTCAGTTTGGTATTTTTGGAACACTTGTTGGTGCAGTTGCATTAAGTCATTTTGGTCTTGCTGATTTTACACTTCAACAAGCTTCTGCTATATCAATTATTGGTGGTGCTGATGGTCCAACATCTATTTTTATTGCTACTAAACTTGCTCCAGAACTTTTAGGTGCTATTGCTGTAGCATCATATTCATATATGGCTATGGTTCCAATTATTCAACCTCCAATTATGAAAGCATTAACAAGTGAGGCTGAGAGAAAAATCAAAATGACTACACTTCGTCATGTGTCTCGTTTAGAGAAATTGGTTTTCCCTATAATGGTTCTTACTCTTGCTATTTTAGTTCTTCCAGCGGCTACACCACTTATTGGTGCATTTATGTTTGGTAACTTCTTAAAAGAATCAGGTGTTGTTGAGCGTCTTAACGACACTCTTCAAAATTCACTTATTAATATAGTAACTATTTTCTTAGGTCTTGGTGTTGGTTCAAAACTAGCAGCAAATGAGTTTTTAGTTCCTGATACTATGTTTATTATGGCTCTTGGTATTGTTGCATTCTCTGTTGGTACTGCTTCTGGTGTAATTATGGCTAAGATTATGAATCTGTTCCCAGGAAATAAAGTTAATCCACTTATTGGTTCAGCTGGTGTATCAGCCGTTCCAATGGCAGCTCGTGTATCGAATAAGGTTGGTATGGAATATGACCGCTCAAATATGTTGCTGATGCATGCGATGGGTCCAAATGTTGCGGGTGTAATAGGTTCAGCCGTAGCAGCCGGAGTATTAATCTCATTATTTCAATAATATACATAAAATTCAAATAGCGACGCATCTTCTGCGTTGCTATAATCATCATGCACAATAGTGCACTTCCTCTCTATGCGCCTTAAATCTACATCACTTTAATTAAACATGCTTACTCATAGCATCAACAATAAGTGGAATTACATTATGACTTTTAGTTTTATCTATAAAACCATCAGCACCTAGCACTTCAGCTTCTCGTTTATTGTTATGTCCAGTCATAGAAGAATTTACAATTATTGGAATATTTTTTGTCATTGGATTCTTTTTTAGTTCTTGAATTACTGTAAAACCAGACATCTCTGGCATCTCAATATCTGTAATTACAGCAGGAATAATAGATGGGTCATCCATAGCAAAAATATGATCAACTAGTAGTTTTCCATTATCAAATATTTTCATAGATAATTTTGCATGATCAAATATTTGTCTTAGATGGGTTTGTGCTGTTTTTGAATCTTCAGCTATTAAAACTATACCTTGTGCTAATTTTGTAGGGATTACTAAATCTTGTAAATTTGCAGGAGATTCTAGTACATCTACCATAGCCTGAGGGATTACATCAGATAAAAGTTTTTCATAATCGAGTATAAGACATAGACTACCATTCTCTAATCTTGTATGATTCATCACTACGCCATCTTTTTGACGATAACTATCTGGTGCGTGCATCTCATTCCAGTTTTTCTTAATAACCCTATATGCATCCATAATTCTAAGACCAATTATAATACCGTTAAAATCACAAATAAGTATATTAGATTTTGCAATATCTTCTTTTGTTAGTGATATCTCTAACCATTGTGGTAAGTTTAAAATTGGAATTTGTAATCCACGAAGAGTAATAGTACCCTCTAGCAACGGATGAGCTGATGGTATTTGAGTTAAAAAATGATTTTTAGACTCAACGACTTCTCTTGTTTTAAAAACATTAATCGCATAAAATGCTGATTCAGCACACTCACTAACTCTAAAAACTAAAAGTTGAAGTTCATTGTTTTTTGCTAGGTTGGTGGCTGCATCTACATTATCTAAAACAGACATTAAAACCCTTTCGAATAAATATTACCTACATAGTAGCAAAATTAAAATGAAATATGCTTTAATGTTAATAATGAAATGGTAAAATAGACTTAAAAGGTTATTTATGAAAATTTTAAGTATTTTATTTTTTAGTATTGTTTTATTATTTGGTGAGGTTTACTATTCAAAGGTGCAGCCGTATGAAATTAGAAATATTAGTTCTAATGTATCTGGCTTAGTAATATATTCAGATGAAAATAATTTAGGTAAGATATTATCAAATGAGCCATACATAAAAATTGATTCTGACTTAGATATTCAAGAATTGACATATATTAAAGAAAAACTTGAATACTTGGCTAATAATTTAAAGTTAAGTGAACAAATTTGGATAAATCTTGAAAAAGCAACTGTCAAAAAAAGAGAAAACTATAAAAAAATAGAATCCTTAAAAATAAAATCACAAGTAGAAAAAAATAGAGAATTTTATGATTTAATTGCAAGTGAAAATTTACTTTTAAACACGAAAAAAGAGATACAAAATTTTAAAATTCAAATAACAGATTTAAAATTAAGAGAGGCAAAATTAAAACGTATAGTGGATGATAAAAATTTAAGAGCAAAAGGGTATATACTTTATGATTTACTCGTTAAAAGTGGTCAAGTTGTTAATATTTCAACTCCATTAGCAATAGTTGCAGATATATTTAAAGCAAAATTGACTATATATCTAAGTAAAGAAGAAGTACTTGATATTGAAAAAAAAATAGTTTATTTAGATGGGGTAAAAACAAATTATAAAGTAAATAGAGTCTTAAATATTGCAGATTCAAAAAATATTTCAAAATATATGGCACAAATAATTATAAAATCTCCAAAGATTTTTTCTAAACTTGTAAAGGTAGAATTAAAAGATGAATAATAATACTGCATGTCCACTTGATTGTTTTGATGCTTGTGAGATAGTATATGAAAATGATAAAATAACTCCAAAAAAAAATGGTCATACAAATGGGTTTTTATGTCCACATTTAAATCATTACAAAAAATTTACCCATATAACTAAACCAAGATATAATGGAGAAGAGATCACCATGGATGAGGCTCTTTTAAGACTAAAAGAGATGATTGAAGATTCTAATAAAGATGAAATACTTCATTACAAAGGGAATGGTAATTTTGGACTTATGCAAGATGTAACTAGTCATTTTTTTGCTTCATATGGAGCTACACTAACAGATGGAAGTTTGTGTGATGGTGCTGGCGAAGCTGGAATTATTAAGGGTCGTGGAAGTAATAAAAATATGCCACTTAGTGAGATATCAAAATCAGATGTAGTGATAATCTGGGGAAGAAATCCACATATTACTAACTCTCACTTGTTACCAGTAATTAAAGATAAAAAAATCATAGTTATAGACCCAGTAAAAACAAAAATAGCCTCAAGTGCAGATTTGTATATACAAATAAAGCCTCATACAGATATTTTATTAGCATTTATGTTAAGTAGATTTTTACATATTGAGGGAAATTATGATGAAAAGTATTTAGAAAAAATTGCCAATGAATACGAAGAATATTATGAATTATCTCAAACTCTTCGCATAAAAAAAACGCTTGATTTCATAGATGTAACTTTAGGACAAATTGGTGATTTTTTAGGTCTAATTGAAGATAAAAAAGTAGCAATAGTTTGTGGAGTTGGAATTCAAAAATACCGTGATGGAGCAGATGTTATGCAAGCTATAGACGCATTTGCAGTAAATCTTGGTTTATTTGGAAAAGAGGGGTGTGGTGTAGCTTATCTTGGTAACTCAAAAGAAGCTATAAGTTCCCCTTTTAACACAAAAGCAAAGAAAGTATCAAAGGTAGATACAAAGTTTAGTAAGTTTAAAACTGTATTTATTCAAGGTACAAATCCACTCTCTCAAATGCCAGATTCATTTAGAGTTATAAAAGAGATTTCATCCGTTAAAAATATAGTCTATTTTGGATTAGAAGAAAACGAATCGAGTGCAATGGCACATCTAGTAATCCCTGCTAAAAATTTTCTATATAAAAATGATATAAGAACTTCTTACTCACACAATGCAATCATAAATATGCCTCGTGTGGCAGAGTGTGATTATGGTATTAGCGAATATGACTTAAGTGCTTATCTTTGTAATAGTTTTAATGTTAAACTTAAAAGTGAAGCTGAATATATAGAGTATTTTAAAAGCTTTGGGGCTAAAAGAGAAGATGGTTCCTGGCATGTAAAAGATAGAGAAGAGATTCCATATAAAGATAGTTTTGATACAGATACGAAAAAGTTTGCTTTTTTAGAAGAATTTGATAAGCCAGAATATAAAGATAAAGGGCTGTATCTAATCACTTCAAAAAGTTATAAAAGTCAAAATTCTCAGTTTAACCGTGAGGAAAATGTTTACCTAAATAGTTCACTTGGTTTTAAAGAGGATGAACTTGTTAATATAAGTTCATCGATTGGTAATGTAAAGTTAAAAGTTAAGATAAACAACAATTTAAGAGATGATTGTGTTTTAATCTACAGTGGAACAAAAGGGGTAAATGCACTTACAACCTCACTTCCTAGTTTCTTTGGAAAAAGTGCAGCGTATCAAGAAGAAAAAGTTGAGATAAATAGGTGTTAATCAAAAAAATAATGTTTAATTAATACATCCAACTCTTTTTTTAACTGCTCTTTTGGTTTTGAACTAGTAGAATCATATAGCTCTTTTGATATTTGAATAAATGTATCAACTAAATCAGAGTCAAAGTGTGTATTACATTCATTTTTTATTATGTTAATACTATCTTCATAACTAAACGCTTCTTTGTATGGTCGTTTTGAGGTTAAAGCATCAAAAACATCTACAATTGTAAATAAACGAGCTATTTTTGGTATATCTAAACCTTTTATTTTATGTGGGTAACCACTACCATCAAATCTTTCATGATGATTTAAAATAATATCAGTAGAATCTTCCAGCCAACTACTCTCTTTTACAAGTGAAGCACCTATGAGGACATGCTTTTTCATTATAGAAAACTCATCCTCACTTAACTTATTATTTTTAAGTAAAATATTATCAGATATGCCAATTTTACCAATATCGTGTAAAAAAGCGCCCTTAATTAGTTTTTGTATATCTTTTTTATTTAAAGCAAGTTTTTGAGCTAGTTTTATTGCATATAGCGTTACCCTATAGTTATGCTCATCAGTATCACTATCCCTTAGAGCTATGGCATTACCTAAAGTATTTATCATCATAATATTGCTAGATAATAGGGCCAACCTATGCTCATTTAATTTTTTATATGCAAAATATATAAGTGGAAATGTCAAAATACTAAATAAAAGTATAGTCAATATAACAGCTGTGTTTATAACAATAACACTACTCTTAAATTTTTTTATTACGCTAGGCTCTATATATAAG
>WFPU01000181.1 GCA_015487435.1 Sulfurimonas sp. | reverse complement strand
CTCATGTGTGCAATTTGTTCTGGTTCGATAAATGCATTTTTTGGTAGCTTTACATAATCATATTGCATTGCTATCTCAATATTACGCTCCATTGAACGCCCTATTACACAAATTTTACGACCATATTTTATACCATATTTAATAGCTTGATATACACGATGGATATTTGAGCTAAATGTTGAAAGAATTACACGCCCTTCAGCTTTTGAAAAAACTCTGTCCATTGCCGGTGCTACACTTAATTCAGATGGAGTAATAATTTCATTATATGAATTAGTAGAATCACTTAAAAGACAAAGGACACCTTTATCTCCATAGTAAGCTAATCTATGTAAATCTGATGTATATCCGTCTACTGGTGTGTGATCAATCTTAAAATCACCAGTATGAATAATTGAGCCAGCATCTGTAGTAATTGCTAAAGCTGAACTATCAAGAATTGAGTGGGTCATATGCATCCATTCAATTTTAAAATCTTCACCTATTTCATAAATTTTTCTTTTCTCAACTGGGTTAAAATATCTTCTAAACTCTTTAATGTGATGCTCATCAAACTTATTACCAATCATTGCTAATGGTAATGGCGAGGCATATATAGGGAACTGCATCTCTTTATAAAGGTAGGGCATTGCACCAATATGATCTTCGTGAGCATGAGTTATAACTACAGCTTTAATTTTATCTTTGATTTCGCGGATATATGAAAAATCAGGTACTAAAATATCAACACCATGCATATCCTCATCTGGAAAACTCATACCAACATCAACTAAGATTGCTTCATTTTGAGTTTCAAAAACTGTGATATTTCCACCGATTTCACCAAGTCCACCAAGTGGAGTGATTCGGATTTTATCTTTTGAGTTCAAATCAAGTTTAAAGTGGGGGTTAAGTCTTTGTTTATGACCCTCTTGATTAATAGCTACAAATTTTTTAAGATTCTCATCTACTGGTGTACTTTTACGACGACGCCCTCTTCCTCCACCTTTATTGCGGTTTTGATTAGGGTTTTGTTTAGAATTAGTATTCTTGGACTTGTTTTGGGTGTTGTTACGATTTTGATTGGGATTGGGTTTACGGTTTTGGGTAGGCTTAGGTGCCTCTTGTATATTACCGTCTACTTCTATTTCTGGCTTTATTACATTGCCGCTTTTTTCATTTTCCATCCAAACTCCTTGTTAATTATATTATTTTATTTTATTATAGAGTTGGTGATAGTCCTTAGTGTTTACTTGATGAGGTCGAATTGTTAGTGCAAGATTAAGTTCTTCAAAAACTTCTAAAAGTTTGACTTTTTTATACTTTGAAGATAGGTTTTTCATAAGAGTCTTCCGAGGCTGCGTAAATGCAACTCTAAGCATATCTTCAAAAATTTTATCGCTTCTATCTTTCTTTTTTTGTATTAAAAAAACCGCAGAATCTATTTTTGGAGGTGGTTCAAAAGCAGTTGGTGGAACTTGCACTACTATATGTGCATCTCCTACACTTTGAGTTATTATTCCCAAAGAGCCAAATACCTTTTCCCCAGAGTCCGCACAAAATTTTTCTGCAACTTCTAATTGGGTCATTACAAGTATATTTTTACACATTGGATCTGCGAGTGCTTTTAAAATGATGTTTGTGGCTATGTAATATGGTAAATTTGCTACCAAATCATAAGGCTCATCTATTAAACAACCATCTAAACTACTCTTCCAAACATTGAGCACATCTCCACAATTTAAGTGGAATCGTTTGGTATCAATCTCTTTTTTAAACTTTTCTTGTAATATCTTACATAAATCGGTATCAACCTCAAAAGCTTCTACACTTTTGACATCTACTAAATATTTAGTTAAATCACCTAAACCAGGTCCAATTTCAACAATTTTATTCGTATTGCTGGGCATCGATTGGATGATTTTATACAAAACTGTCTCATCTTTTAAAAAATTCTGACCAAATTTCTTCTTGGCCACTACAGCTTTAATATTCATAACTGTCAGTCTACACTACTTATACTTATATATAGCTAATATCGATACTTAATAACAAACTTTAAAATAAGGATGAAAATTGCTTTAGCTGTATCAACACAATATATCTAAATATAAGTCCTAAAGTGTATAATTGCATTATATAAACAAAGGTGCTGTAATTGAACTATTTTGCAAAAAGAATCATCCCTTGTCTTGATGTTAAAGATGGACGCGTTGTTAAAGGTGTAAACTTTGTTGGGCTTAAAGATGCTGGTAACCCTGTTGAAGTAGCTCGTCGCTATAATGAAGAGGGTGCTGATGAACTTACATTTTTAGATATTACTGCATCCTCTGATAACCGTGATACCATTGTAGATATAGTTGCACAGGTTGCTCGAGAAATTTTCATACCCCTTACTGTAGGTGGCGGTATAAGAAAATTAAATGATATTTATAAACTTTTAAATGTAGGTTGCGACAAAGTAAGTGTAAATTCAGCTGCTATTAAAAGACCTGACCTTATAGATGAAGGTGCTAAACGCTTTGGTTCTCAATGTATAGTTACCGCAATAGATGTTAAAAAAACTGGTGATAAATACCATGTTTTTTTAAATGGTGGTCGTGTTGATACTGGGTTAGATGCGATAGAATGGGCAAAAGAAGTAGTTGATAGAGGGTGTGGAGAGATTCTTCTTACATCTATGGATGCTGATGGAACAAAAGCTGGGTTTGAGCTAAACATAACTGAGCAAATCTCTAAAGCTGTAAATGTGCCTGTAATTGCAAGTGGCGGAGCAGGGACAATGAAACATATCAAAGAAGCGTTTGAGCATGGTGCGGACGCAGCACTTGCTGCTAGTATTTTTCACTATAAAGAGATAGATATAATGGATTTAAAACATTATTTACATGACCAAAACATCCCTGTGAGACTTTAAAATGATAATTTGTGCTGGGAACAACGAAACTTTTGATTTTGCTCAACCTATGGGAGTAGGTCTTATTGAGACTGCTATGAATCTAACTCGGCTTTGCTTGTTTGATAAACCAGAATTTTTACTCTTTGTTGGTAGTGCTGGTAGTTATGGTGAATCAAAAATATTTGACATTATAGAATCTAAAACAGCAGCTAATGTAGAACTGGCTTTTTTATCTAATGATGCTTACACTCCTCTTGATAATGTAGTATCTACAAATACTGAAGATAAAAAAGATATAGTAGTAAATTCATCTAACTATATATCTACTAACAAAGAACTAACATCGAAGTTTTTAAAACTTGGAATAGGGATAGAAAATATGGAATTTTATTCAGTTTTAAGAATCGCGCAAGAGTTTGATATTCCTGCTGGTGGTATTTTTTGCGTAACTAACTATACGGATGCAAATGCGCACGAGGACTTTTTAAAAAATCACAATAATGCGAAAGAGTTACTAACACAACATGTAAAAACGAGAATAAAAGAACTAATATCATGACAAAACCATCATTGCTTGATTACACTCAAAAAGAGTTGCTAACACTTATAAAACCTAGTTTTAGAGTAAAACAAATCTTTGGATGGTTATATCACAACTATGCAGATAATTTTGATGATATGAAAAACATCCCTAGGTCTTTAAAAGAGGAATTAGCTAAAACTTATCTAGTAAATCCAATGAAAATCATCAACAAAGAAGAATCAATCGATGGAACCATCAAGTATCTGTTTGAACTTCAAGATGGGAAAACTATAGAAGCTGTATGGCTTAAAATGAAGGACACGCAGTTTGATGATAGTGGCGAAGTTATCCAAGAAGCAAAGTACACTATCTGCGTATCAACTCAAGTTGGATGTAAAGTAGGGTGTTCTTTTTGTTTAACTGCTAAGGGTGGCTTTACAAGAGATTTAACTTCTGGAGAAATTGTAGCTCAAGTAGTCAATCTAAAGAGAGATAATAACCATAAACATAACCGCAAAATAAATATTGTATATATGGGTATGGGTGAGCCACTTGATAATCTTGATAATTTAACAAAAGCGATTGAGATATTTAAAGAAGAAGAGGGTTTGTGCATCGGTGGAAAAAGACAAACAGTATCTACTTCTGGACTTAGCAATAAAATTGATCAACTTGGAAAAATGGATTTAGGTGTACATATTGCTATATCTCTCCACGCTGTTGATGATGAACTTCGAACTGAACTTATTCCGATGAACAAAGCTCATAATATTAACTCAATTATAGAAGCGGTTAAACGCTTTCCTATAGATACAAGAAAACGCGTTATGTTTGAGTACCTTGTTATAAAAGATAAAAATGATGATATTGGCTCCGCTAAGAAACTTGTAAAATTACTTCATGGTATAAAAGCAAAAGTAAATTTAATATTTTTTAATCCGTATCCAGACACTCCATATGCTAGGCCTGAGCTAAAAGATATGGTTAATTTTCAAGAATACTTAATAAAACATGGTCTTCTTTGTACTATTCGTGATTCTAAAGGTATAGATATAAGTGCAGCATGTGGTCAATTAAAAGAAAAGAGTGAGCTTTATGTGAACAAAAAGGAGTTATTTTGAGCTATGTAGATATATTTCAAATTGTATTTTTAACTATTGTATTTGCTGTAGGGGTTATTGGTTTTATGAAAGCTGCTACAAGCGATGACAAAAAAAAAGATTAGGTAGCCATTGAGGGTACTAACAAACAATAAATATTTATGATTTGTTAGTAAAAAGTGTGCCTTTATCATAAGTATTTTTAGTTAAAAACTCTTTAGCTGATGTTAAATCATATCCACTACATAAAAACATCTCTTTATCTTTGCTCATCAAGTATTTAGCTGCTTTTAGTTTTGTAACAATACCACCAGTTGCAAAATCGTTAGTTGGTGTATGTTCTTCATCCAAAGCTTTTTTTGATACTTCATTTATAACCTTTATCATCTTAGCATCTTTATGTGTAGATGGATTTGAGTCATAGTATCCATCTATGTCACTAAGAATTACTAATATATCAGAATTTGTATGATGCGTCACATGAGCTGATAGTTGGTCGTTATCTCCAAATACTTGTTCAGCTGTTGTAGAGATATCATTTTCATTTACTATAGGTAGTATTCCATGTTCCAATGTAGTATTTATAATCTGTTTAAATATTTCCGTTCGTTTACGAGAATCGAAGTCATCTTCAGTTAGAAGTATCTGTGCTGTATCTATTCCATATATCTCAAACTTGTTTTTATAACTACTCATCAATATAGGTTGTCCAACAGCAGCTAAGACCTTTTTGCTGATATTAATGTTTCTATCAAGCTGTAAAGCTGTATAACCAGCTGCTACAGCTCCTGAGCTAACTAGAATAACTTCATATCTTGATTTTAACTCTGCTATCAAAGATATCATGCTCATCATTCTATCTTTAGCAATTTTATTTTTTTCAGTTAAAACACCACTTCCAACTTTAAAAACAATTCTTTTATATTTTTCACTCATATTATTCCTTGAACTAAATCCATAATTTAGAGGATCTAATTTACTTAATTATCGAAATTATAACATTTTCATAAGCTTTTAATAGATTGTATTTATAATGTAACCTAAGTTATGATAAAATTGCTAAAACTAAAAGGAGAATAGATGGCTGAAAAGAAAACAAATACACAAAGAATTAAAAGAATATATGATTTATGTGAAGAACACTTTGGTGATATCCGTTTTGTAGGAATTAAATACCATAAAAAAATTGGCTGGATTGCAAAGGCACAGTTTGATGGAGATTTTGATAATTTAACTGCTGATGGGGAAACTAGTGTTGAAGCTCTTCGTAACTTAAAAAATCGTGTTAAGAAAATTATTAAAAGATATAACCGCGTTTAATACATTTGAAGCTACTCGTTCATCGGGCTATATTTTCATTTATGAAAATCTGCTCCTCTTCACTGTTTCTAAATGCATTAAGTTCTTCTACTGCAATTATTCGGGCATCATATTTTTTTTCAAAAATAAGTGCTCCTCAAAATTGCGAACTTAAAGCAAAAACGACCAACACACCAGGGAGGTCGTTTATAAATATAATAATACCCTCTTATCCTTATAAATAAATTATCCAAAAAAATATTTTTTTCTCTTAAAATAATATAACTCAAATAAAAAAATCAAATATTTAGATAAAATGTGTACTATTCACACATTGTGATAAGT
>WFPU01000180.1 GCA_015487435.1 Sulfurimonas sp. | reverse complement strand
AGATTAAATAAGACCTGTTTTAAACGTAATCCATCAATATATAAACACTCATCAATATTAGTATCTATCTCTAAATTATATGAAATATTTTTATCTTGTGCAAGTATGACATAGTTCATATACAGAGCTTCCATCTCTATAAAAAGATTCACTTCTAATAGATTTAACTCTAGTTTATTTTTTTCTATTTTTGAAAAATCTAAAATATCGTTTACAATCTTAAGTAACATATCAGCAGAGTTTCTAATTATTTTTAAATAGCCGTATTGCTGCTTATCTAAGTCACTCTTACTAAGTAAATCAGTAAACCCAATAATCCCATTCATTGGTGTTCTTATCTCATGACTCATATTTGCAAGGAATTTTGATTTTGCATCTTTTGCTTCTTCTGCAAGTATTCTTGCATTTTCAAGCTCTGTAATATCTGTAAGAGTTGATATGTACATTGTATCATCATCATTATTTATTTTTTTAATTTGAATATCAAAAATTGCAATTTTATTATTTTTATCTATCATCAACTTTTGTAAACTTACCTCATCTTTATTTGAACCATCTTCATCTAAAACAAAAGACATATCAAAGTTTGTTCTTTTTCTATCTTTATCAACATAAAGTTCAAATATATATTTATGTTTACTTAAAAAATCATCCATATCTTTAAAATCAAAATAATCAAAAAACTTCTTGTTTAAAAATTTAATTCCCAAATCTAAAGATGCTAAGGCTACTATACTAGATTGATTATCAAGAATATTATGCAAACGCTTTTGTTCTGTTTCTAGAGTCTTTTCATACTGAACCATAGATGTTACATCTTCTCTCATAGACATATATTCAATAATATCTCCATACTCATTTAAAATAGGGAAAATTGTTGTATTTACATAGTAGCTACTACCATCTTTATGTTTATTTTGAATCATTCCTGACCAAATATTTTTATTCTTTATCTGTTTCCACATATCATTAAATACTTCCCTTGGCATATAAGGATGTCTAACTATATTATGTGATTTACCTATTAGTTCTTTTTCTGTATAACCACTCAATTGGCAAAATCTTTCATTTACATAGGTTATAGTGCCTTTGAGATCTGTTTTAGATACTAATGAAGTTTTGTCTAATGCATACTTATATTGTTCTAAAATTTTAATTAATGATTTATTATCTTCTATCTTGGTATTTAATTCTTTTGTAGTAACCTCTATTAGATATGCAATTGCTCCAAGTGATTTTTTACGATGCGATGGATTAAGAATTATATTATGATTATTTGTTTTACCTTTTTTAGTTTCACAAAGACCTATAATTACTGTTGAGGTATTTAAAAATTTGTTTTCTTCATTAATACTACAGAACTCACCATTACAAATAAAACCACTTTGTACTGCAAGATTAGAAAGTGCTTTATACTCGAAATCAAGATAGTTATCAAAAAAAACTTTTCTAGAAGAAGATGAATAGATAAAAGTAGCTTCCAATGAATTAAGTGATGCTTTAATATAAATTTCTGATATTTTATTCATCACCACATTTTCATTTCCTACTCCAAATCTAACTAATTCTCCCTCTTTCATATCACTTGCAAAACATAAACCTTTATCTGTTACTTTATAAACTGTTTTAGCTATCTCCTCTCCATCTCGATCTATCATTAGTGGAAATGCCATCATGGATTCTGGAATAGCATGTACTACATCTTTGCCAAGATATTTAGCATATACAGATAAAATAGGTTGATTATCTATTTCAAATATACAGCTACCTTTACTCTTGGTTACGCTCATATATTTACCAATACCTTTCCATCCATAATTACAACTACTCAGACATTGTAAGTCTTTGTTATTAAGAGAAACTGCTACAATAGCTTTTGAATATATATTTGCACCATAGATTATAAATGTTTTGGTAAGTGTAAAATCATCACTAGCACATGCCCCAATAATAGTAATATTTTTACCACCTGAATCATTAAAACCTTTTAATAACTCATCAGCTTTGTAATACAAATTATCTACAAATAAAAATATGCATTTGGTATCACTTTGAATAAGTGATTTAGCCATATTTTGACCACAACTATAAGAGTCTTCATCTTTAGTCATAAAAGATTTTAATGATGTATTTTTAAATTCACAAATATTTATAAGAGTGATGTGATCATATACATTCCCGTCGCTGATTACACCAGAAGTAGATGAGCCTATAATAATAGCATTTGGTAAGGAAGTTTTTATAACTTTTGTAAGTTTTTCAATTGTATTTTTATTTAAAGAGGCATCATAAATTTGTACAAGTATTGAAGCGGTTAATGAAAAATTTTCAGATTCAATCCACTCTAATAATTTAGAGGTTGTTTTATAAATGTGATTAATACTACGCATAAATTATGCCTTAATAGATAATGTTATATTTATTTTTATTTTTCACTATTTAACTAGTGCTACTGCATCAATCTCTACAAGTGCATTTTTTGGAAGCGTTTTTACAGCTACTGTTGCACGAGCTGGCTTGTGTGAACCAAAAGCATCTTCATATATTTCATTTATAACTCCAAAGTCATCCATAGAATCTATAAAAATTGTAGTTTTTACAACTAAATCCATTGAACTACCAGCTTCTTCTAAAACTGCTTGAAGGTTTTTTAAAACTTGCTTTGTTTGAACCACAACATCCTCTTCTAACATAACACCTTCTGGTGTAAGTGCAATTTGTCCAGATGTATAAACCATCCCATTTGCTATTACTGCTTGAGAATATGGACCAATTGCTGATGGAGCTTTACTTGTTTGTACGAATTTCATTTTTTTCCTTCGTATAATCTCTTTAATGAGCAAACTTTATAAAGTAAAGTTTAGCTGAAAGAAAAAGATTTACTCTATTATCGTTATTTATTTTATCTATTAATCTTTTTAGTTGCTTTATCAATGTGCTTAACAAAATCATTAGCTTCCATATATCCAATGGTTGAATACACTATCTTTTCATCATTATTTAAAAAGTGATGAATTGGAACTGGTCTAGTTTTTAAAGATGCTGGAATATCATGTCTCTCTCGTGATAGATGAACAAGGACATAATTTTTATTTAATTTCTTTAATATATCTTTATCTACAGCTGTTGATTTTTCAAATTTTTTACACCATTTACAGTAATCTGATGTTATTAATACATATACACCTTTTTTTTGCTCTTGTGCTTTTTCAACAGATTCATCATAATCATGCGACCAATTCAAATCACCTCCAAATAAACTAAGCGTAAAAACCAATAATATAATTATTTTTTTCATTTTTTTCCTTCGTAAATAGTAATTAATTCTTTAAAAACTTTATACAAGTCTTTAACCTCTTTAGCTGTTGTTCTTTCATTTATAGCATGGATTGTATCGTTTTTAACACCAAATTCAATAACATCAATACCAAACTGAGCTACAAAGCGTGCATCACTTGTTCCACCAGCAGTTGAATGTTTTGGTTTTATATCTGTAACTTTTTCTATCGCTTTATCTATACTTTTTACTATTTTTGTATCAGTATTTGTACAAAATGGATAAGAGCCTTGTGTCAGCTTTAACTCATAATCTAATCCACTAAAATGTTTTTGAACAAACATTGTAACTTCTTTTTGCGTTGTGAGCGTGGTATTTCGAACATTAAACATCATTTTGAGTTCATTTGGAGTTACATTTGTAACTTGCATACCGCTTCTTACATCAGTTATTACAAATTTTGATGGTGAAAAGAATTCATCCCCATCATCAATATTTACATCAGCTATATTACCTAATACTTTAGAGATGTTATGAATCGGATTTATAGATTTTTCAGGGTATGCTGCGTGACCTTGTTTGCCTCTTAGAGTTAAATAACCATTTATAGAACCACGACGCCCTACTTTTATAGCATCTCCAAAACTTTCTTCACATGTAGGTTCTGCAACAACAACAGCATCTGGAAGTTGTTTTGTCTCTTTTAGATACTCCAAAACTTTTATAGTCCCAAAAGTCGCTTCCCCCTCTTCATCTGAAGTTAGTAAAAGCGATAAAGTACCATCAAACTCTTTAACTTCACTAACAGCTTGAATAAACGCAGCAACTCCACTTTTCATATCTTGAGTACCACGACCATATAGATAACCATCTTTTTCAACTAACTCATAAGGGTTAGTACTCCAACCCTCACCCGCTGGAACTACATCTACATGACCAGCAAAACAAAGGTGTTCGCCCTCTCCAAATTTTTTATATATAAAAAGATTTTTAGTATCTTCAATATCTATGCGTTTAGCAGTAAAATCTGCTAAATATTTTTCTATAAAATCTAAAAGGTTGCCATCATCTGGCGTCTCACTCTTAGATTCTACTAGATGTTTAAAAAGCTCTAAAATATGCAACTAATTAGCTCCTGAATTATCATAAAAAATATATGGGGTAGCATAATCACTTATCTCAAAATAAACTTTTCTCTCTCCACTATCCACTTTAAAGTTGAAATTTTTGTCTAAATACCCATAACCATATCTATAAGTTCTAGGTGATGTACCTTGTGTTGCTTCAGCAGTTGATAACTTATCTATTTTAATAAATCTTTTAACAAGTTTTTCACCCATATAGATATCTAAAACACCATCAGTACCCGTCCAGTTTTGAATAGTACGACCAAGTTTATTTTGGGTTTCTTGTGTACAAGCTGTAAAAAACAGAGCTATAGACACACTTAAAACGATTAACATTTTTTTCACAAATAGAATCCTTACTTTTAGTTAGTGCTATTATACATTTATTTTTTTTAACTTTAGTAATTCTTTATAGATTTATATATAATTGAAGAAAAAAATCTAATTTTTAAGATTTACACAGTTATTTAATCAACCCAATATGACTCTCATAAGCCAAGCGTATAACACCAATTGTATAGTTTGAAGAGTTATTGTATCTCATCACTTTTTTAGCATACTTTCTTAAATAAGCATACTCCTCTTTTTCACATAAAAAACAATCATAATCCTTGTTATTTCTTTTATTTTTTGAATATACTAATGAAGAGTTCTCATTTTTAAATTCATAAACATACCAAGCTGCTTCTACCTCTGCTATATCAGAGAGTTTACTCCAATCTATAAGCTCATTAAATGAAGCTTTTTTATGTAAAAATTTACTCGCTGAGACTATGGCATCTTCCATCTTGTTTAAATCTGCAATTTTTGTTTTATACCCTTGTGCATAAATAAAACTGTTTGGCATAAATTGAGGGATTCCTACTGCTCCAGCATATGAGCTTGGCAGGTTACATTCCTCAACACTAAGACCTTTTTTATAACAATGCTCTATAATAGAAATCATACTTGATTTGCCCATCTTTAGGAGCCACTTATCTCTTGGTGTTTTGTTTTTATTTTTCACAACCATAGTGTTACACACTTTAAAGGCATCATGTTTTAATTCTATTTTACCTAGCGCTGTTTCTTTCATAAGTATAGCTGCTATTATTTCACGATTTACACCAAACTCTTTTTCTGTAAAATCATATACTTCTTTATACTTTTTAAGATGTTTTACTATTTTTGGTATATGTTTTATTAAAGTATTATTTGCTTTTTTTTCATTTTTTCTATGTATTTTAATCTTGCTTGGTTGTAGATATTTCCAACTTAATTCATCATACTTTTGTGTTTTAAAATATGAAAGTAAAAATTTATTTGCATACTCATAAGAGACACCGCGTTTTATTAAAGATTTACAAATATCTTCATAGTTTGAATTTTTAAATTCACAGTTTGTGTATGATGCTAATAAAACACTATTTAAAAATAAAATCAATACCAATTTATACATTATTTTCCTATCTAATCCCAATCATCTAAAACAAAATCTGAACTAGTGTCATCTTTTGGCTTGTTTATCTCAGGTTCTTTTACCTCAACAACTTTCTTTTTTATCATCTGTTGTTCATACTTTAATTCTAATCCCTTAGAGGTCATTACAAAACCATCCACTTTAATTTTTCCATCGTGAATTTGTTTATGATGGTCTTTACATAGTGGAACAAGATTATGTTTTGTATCTTTATGGAAGTGGTCTATAAAACCTGCTTGATTTGCTAAATTTTGATTAATGATATGATGAACATCATCAGCGATAGCTCCACAAATCACACACTTAGTTACATATAAGTCTTTGTTGTATTTGCTAGTTTTTTTCTTTACTAGTAGCTCTAATTCATCAAAATCTTTAGCAAGGCGTTTACGAATTTTATTTGCAGTATCTAAAAACTCATCATCCATGTGGAGTGATTTTGCAAACTCTAAGCCATATATGCTACTTCCGCTACCTGATTGTAAAACTCTGTTAAATAAAAGTGCATCTTTTTCCTCGTCATACTCAACACTTAGATGCATATCCACAACATTATCTAGTGAAGTTATCTCTTTCATAGTTGAGAGTTGATGCAGGTGTGTTGCAAATAAAAATAGTGAGCGTAATTTTGCTAGTTTTATGATGGCTGATGCTACTATAGACACACCTGAGAGCGTCTCTGTTCCGTGACTTATCTCATCACCGAGAACTAACGAACGAAGAGTAGCACGGTTAAATATGTTTTTCATCTCGAGCATCTCAACTGCAAAAGTTGAAAGACCTTTTGCTAAATTATCACGCGATACTATACGGGTAAAAAGTGAATCAAAAAGGGAAAACTTCATAACTGAGGCGGACACATAAAATCCACTCTGAGCCATAAGTGTAGCTATCCCTATACTTTTCATTAAAGATGATTTTCCACTCGAGTTTATCCCATATAACAATACACCATTTATATCATGTCCATCATGTACACTTACTTCAAGCATAACTGTAGTTGGGTGTGGTAGGTCCATATATTCACGATTTCCCATAACTACATCATTTGGAACATATATCCCACCGCTTTCTTGTACCTCTATGAGTGGATGGCGAAGTTGCATAAGTTGCATAAAATTATCATCATCTTTTACTTCAACTATCATAGGTCTTGAATGATTATAAGTTTGTGCTACTTTAGATGAACTCACACCTACATCCAAATCCGATACATAAGATATGATACGGTCAAATAAAAGTGCATATCGTCTCTCATAAACACTTTGAAGTTGGATATATCTATCTTTTACAAGGGCTATAATTTTACGGCGATTTTTCATAATCTTATCTGAGAGATTATCTGTAAACTCTGAAGTTAGTTTTACATTGTTTGTAAGTTTTTTAACTACAAATTCTTTAAACTCTTCACTCTTTTTAAATTCACTCTCTATCATTGAATATCTGTTTTTACTAAGTGAAATGTAGTAACCCTCTTTTTCAAGCAATCCAAGAGTTACAAGTTTACTAGAACTTCCAGCATTTGCCTCTTTTAACATAAGCTCTATTTTTGCCATAATATCATTAAGAGCTATAAGCATAACAGAGTTATCTTTTACAAGTGTATCTATAGCTTCATCAACACCATTCATTAAAAAATTTTCATCAACAGTGGTATTTGTAAAACGACGAGACACATCTAAATCTATACTTTTTTGAATATCACGCAAAAATTCATCTATCTCAAACTCTGAAAAAGGCGTTTTTTGAATCTTATGTTTTTTTACATATAACATCAAATCTTTAACACTTAAAATTGAATCATATATATGGTTCATCTCAAAGGGATGCAAACGAGAGAGGTTTAATCTACGAGAGAGTCTTTCTAAATCATATATCCCACGCATTGTCTCATCTAAGAATCTCACATGCGAAGAAACTCTATCTATTAGATTATATCGCCTTTCTAATTCATTCTGCTCCATTATAGGATTAAGCAATCTCTCTTTTAAAAGACGACGACCAATAGCTGTTGAGCTTTTATCTAACATCTTTAAAAGTGTAAATTCCCGTTTATCTTTAGAGATAATTCCCATCTGCTCTAACGCATTGTTTCCAAGGTACATAAAACGACGATTATCTATAAGACTAGGCATTGAAAGCTTTTGTACTATGTGATAATCATGCTCTATTACAAAGTTAATGAGTGTTGCAAGAGACTCTGTTATCATCGGACTTCTCTCTAAATCTAAATGCTCTATGGGAGATAAAAGTGAGCGTATTTGATAAACTTCTGCAAAAAGTTCATTTTGAAACTCAACACGAGGTCTGTCGTTATTTACACTATAATGATAATGTTCTGGAATCTCCAAGTAGCTCATAACATGCCGTTGGTCATCCACACCATCTAAAAATGTAACAACAACTTCACTAGTCCTATATACATTTAAAAGGTTAAATACTTCATCAAGCGCATAAGAGGGATCTTCACTTGTGCCATGTGTCTCATAAAGCCATGTTTTTCCAGTTGTAACATCTATGGCACTATACCCAATTGTGTAAATATCTCTATATTTATCTATCAAGAGTGAAACTATATAATTATCATCATTATCTACAACATGCTCAAAGTTTGTACCAGGTGATACAATTTGAGATATATAACGGCTGATTTTTGGTGGAGAACCTTTTTGTTTAACTACAACTATAGTGTATTTTTGCTCACTTATAAGGCGACTCAAATATCTCTCAAAACTAACAGCAGGCACACCTGCTAAAAGTGGATTTTTATCAGAGTTTTCTATTATATTTTTATTTTTTTTAGTTAGTTGTATATTTAGTAGTTCAGCTATCTCTTTAGCTTTACCAATTTGTTCATCATCATTGTTAATTTCATATACTTCAAAAAAAGTCCCTATCTCCATAAAAACAACAGTATCAGAGCCATATTTTGACTCAAAATGTCTTTGCAGGTCAAAATAGCTTTGAGTTAAAAGTCTATCTTTGTTATTTAAAATTGAACTTATGTCAGATGCTTGCATTAGTCACTTTTCTATAGTATTTTATAAATGAGATTATAGCATAAGTGCTTTTTGCCAATATACACAAAATAATCTTGTTATATAATAATATTATTAATGTTAAATAATATAAATTATGCTATAATTTCAAAAAAAAATCCATTGGAAGTAAATATGAAAAAAATTACATCTATTATATTTAGTCTTTTTTTTGCGTTTTGTTTAAATGCACAAGATATAACTGAACAAGAACAAATAAAAACTTTGAATATTGAAACTGAAGTAGTTCAAGAATTTCTTGGTGAATATGGATATATTCAACCAGTTGCAACTGAGGAAACTCCTATTAGGATTGTTATACCAGAACCAATCAATAATGATTTAGATAGTGATGGTGTTCTTAATGAAAATGATAGATGTCCAAACACAACAATTGGTGCTGAAGTAGATTTAGTAGGATGTCTTATTTTACCAGATGATGATAATGATGGTGTACCAAACAAAGATGATAAGTGTCCAAACACTAAAGAAGGAACTCCAGTTGATTATAGAGGGTGTGAAAAAGATAGTGATGATGATGGAGTAGTTGACTCAAAAGATCAATGCCCAAACACGGGTAAATATTTTAATGTTGATGGATATGGTTGCCCGCAAACAGCAACACTAAAAGTAAATTTTGCTTCTGGCAAATCTAATATAGACCAAAAACTTATAAACGATTTACAAAATTTTGCACTATTTTTAAAAGAAAACAAAGGCTATGATTTAATTATTTACGGATATACCGATAGTATAGGTAGTGATGTATCAAATCAAAAATTATCTCTAGATAGAGCAAATGCTATAAAAGAGGTTTTATCTCGCTATGGAATAGATAGTGCTAAAATAACTACCATTGGAAAAGGGGAAGCTGATCCAATAGCTGACAATAAAACAAAAGATGGTCGTGCACAAAATCGTCGCATTGAAGTTGAATTAATTAAATAATTTTATAAATTAGGGAAAAAAATGAAAAAAACAGGTATATTGATAGCTCTTAGTCTTACGTCATCACTTTTTGCACAAGATTTAAAAACATCTATTGAGGAAGTTTTATCAACAAATCCTGTCGTATTAGAGAGACTTAAAAACTATAACTCTACCAAAGAAGATATTACTAGTGCCAAATCTGGTTATTATCCCAGTCTAGACCTCTCTGTTGGTGTTGGTATAGAAAACAACCAAGAAAGAAGTGATTGGGAAGGTACTACAACACTAAGAAAAGATGGTAAATTAGTAGATTCTTCAACTCTAAGCGTATACCAAACTTCGCTTAAATACACTCAAAATATTTTTGCTGGTTTTGAGACCTATTATCAAGTTAAACAACAATCAGATAGGACTATCTCTTCAGCATACAGTTATATAGAAAAAGTAAATGACACATCATTTAAAATGGTAGATACTTATCTACAAGTAATGAGACAAAAAGAGTTACTTGATACTGCAGAAGAAAATGTTCAAATCAATCTTGAAATATTTAAAAAAGTAGAAAAACTTTATGATGCAGGTTTAACAACATTATCAGAAGTTAACAAAATTGAATCATCACTTTCACTTGCTAAATCAAACTATGTAGTTCAAGAAAATACTCTTTTAGATGTTACATATAATATGCACAGAGTATTGGGTCGTTATCTAAATACTGATGATATGACTAGGCCTGTCTTAAATGTAGGATTACCAGCTACAATAGAAGATGCAGCACAATATGCGATGCAAAACAACCCATCTCTTTTAATAGCAGCATACAATATTAAGTTAGCTCAAGCATCATACAAAGGAAGCAAATCGCCCTTTTATCCAAAAATTGATATTGAAATTTCTCAAAATATGAATAACAATCTTAGTGGTATACAAGGTGATGATAATAGATTTCGTGTTATGGCATATCTAACATACAACCTATTTAATGGCTTCTCAGATAGCGCTACACTTCAAAAGAATATCTCTGTAATTCATCAAGAAGTTGAAACTAAAAATGATTTAAGAAGACAGGTTATAGAGGGGTTAAATCTTTCATGGTCTGCTAATGAAAAACTTCAAGACCAACTAAAACACCTACAAGAGTATAAAAAATTCTCACTTAAGACACTTACACTTTATGCTAAAGAGTACGATCTAGGTCGTCGTTCATTACTAGACTTATTATCAGCTCAAAATGATTTTATTGGGGCAAAACAACAAATCATAAATACTGAATATAGTATGCTTTTTTCAAAATATAGGATCCTTGATGCTATGGGAATATTAGTACCTACTGTTTTAGGAAGCGCTGATACTGTCTACTCAAATGTTGGTTTAATAGGTGAGACTCCACAAAATTTAGACTCACTTCCAATATCTTATGATAAAGATGTTGATTTAATTGTTGATGATTTTGATCTTTGTAATAACTCTCTTAAAGATAAGATGAGAGATATATATGGGTGTAAATTTATTTTTGAAGATACTCAAAAAATTGATCGCTATAATGGTTTCTTATTTAATAAAGATACAGCTATTTTAACACAAGAGGGTGAGCATAGATTAAAATCTTTAATCACCCAACTTAGTTTTTATGGATTTGAATTTCTTAAATTTGACATACTAGGTAATGTGGATAATGAAAAATTAAAAAAATCTCAAAAGCTAGAACTTTCTAAACAAAGAGCTCAATATATTAAAGATAGACTTATTAGTGCTGGTGCAATAGAAGAAAATATTAATATTCATGCAAATAGTGATAAAGCTCCTATTTTTAGTAGAGAAACAGATATGGGTGTAGAAAAAAATAATCGTGTCGATATAGTGGTTAGGAAACTACATAAAATAGTTAATTGAACTCTCTGAACAATTAGCTATTAGATTCTGGATGCCCGTAGGAAATACCCTTGGGTGCAAGTCCAGAATGACAGAACTATCGTCATTCCAAGCTTAACTTGGAATCTAACTTATAATTAACCAGAGGTCTCAATTACATTTCAAAGGTAGGCTAATGCTTATAGAAAATACTGATAATCTAAAAATGGACTCCCTATTGGATTGTTTAGTCATTTTTACAAAACTTTATCACAAACCATTTTCAGCTGAAGCTCTAACAGCTGGATTACCAATTGAGCCAGGTAAGGAATCACCTGAACTCTTTTCAATCAATAATGCTAAAGGTTTATTCTCCCGTGCGGCTGAACGTGCAGGACTTAAATCATCATTAATTAAAAGACCACTATCACAAATTTCTCCACTTCAATTACCTATGATAATCTTATTATCTAATCAAGGTGCTTGCATATTAGACAGCTTTTCAAAAGATTCTAAAAAAGTTAAAATAATTATGCCTGCAGAGGATGCAATTGAAGAATGGGTTGATTTAGATATTGTAGAAGATGAATATATTGGTTTTGGATTTATGATTAAAAAAGCTTTTGAATATACAGATGAAAGCTCTCGTACACTTAATTTAAATCAAAAACATTGGTTTTGGAGTACTTTAAAACTATCTATACCTATATATAAAGATGTACTTTATGCCTCGTTACTTATAAATCTTTTTGTTTTAGCTTCTCCACTTTTTACCATGAATGTATATGATAGAGTAGTACCAAATAATGCTATAGAAACCCTTTGGGTTTTTGCTATTGGTGTTATTATTATATATCTGATAGATACATTTTTGAAGTTTACACGAACATTTTTACTTGAAAGTGCTGCAAAAAAGAGTGATATTATTATGTCATCTATTATCTTTGAAAAAGTACTTGATTTGAAGATGGCACATCATCCACCATCAGTTGGTTCATTTGCTTCAAAACTAAAAGACTTTGACTCTATCAGAGGTTTTTTAACAAATGCAACTATGGCAACTGTAATTGATTTACCATTTACAATCATTTTCTTATTGGTTATTTGGTATATAGGTGGTGCTGTAGTATTAGTTCCTATAACAACGATGATTCTGATTTTAGGTTATGCATTTTTAATAAAAAATCCACTTCAAAAAAGTATTGAAAGTACTCATGAAGCTAGTGCTAAAAAGAATTCTATCCTTATAGAGACTCTAAATAACATAGAGACATTAAAAACATTAGGTACACTTAATCAAACACAATATAAATGGGAAGAATCAACCGGAGAGATAGCTACTAAAAGCTTAAAATCTCGCCTTATGTCAGCTTCTATCCCAACTATTACTCATCTGTTGCTTCAACTAAATACAGTAATGGTAATTGTATATGGCGTATATCTAATTCAAGATTTTGAGCTATCTATGGGTGGACTTATCGCTATTGTTATATTAACATCAAGAACTTTAGCACCAATGGGTCAAGTTGCTGCACTCTTGACAAACTATCAAGATACAAAAACATCATATGAAGCACTTAATGAGATAATTTCTCAACCAAGTGAGCGTCCAAGTGGCAAAAAATTTGTCGAAAGACCAAAATTTAGTGGTAATATTGAATTTGTTAATGTTACTTTCACATATCCAAATACAGAGATTCAAGTTTTAAAAAATATATCTTTTAAAGTAGAAGCTGGAGAACATATAGCTATCATTGGTCGTGTTGGTTCAGGAAAAAGTACTATACAAAAACTTTTATTGGGCTTATACGAAGTTGACTCAGGACAAATTTTATTAGATGGAATTGATATTAACCAAATTGATCCAGCAGATTTAAGAAAAAATATGGGTTATGTATCTCAAGATATTGTGTTATTTCGTGGTACTGTAAAAGATAACATTACATTTAGATCCCCACATGCAAGTGATAGTGATATGATTAATGCTTCACAAATAAGCGGTACTGACGAATTTGTCAAAAAACATCCAAGAGGCTACGAGATGCCTATTGGAGAGCGCGGGCAAGGTTTATCTGGTGGTCAAAGACAAAGCATTGGTATTGCCCGTGCGTTTTTATTAGATGCTCCAATTATGCTTATGGATGAACCTAGTAATGCAATGGATCAAACATCCGAAATAAAATTATTGAAAAATTTAGAAATAAATCTTAAAAAAACAACATCAATATATGTGACACATAAGATGT
>WFPU01000179.1 GCA_015487435.1 Sulfurimonas sp. | reverse complement strand
CTTTTAGTGATAGTTAATTTGTGTATAGCATAATAACTGTATAAAGTGTGTTTGAATAAATAATTTACAAAAAATCTAGAACTTGCAAATAACTACAAATAATTGTAGAATACATAGTATATACATAATCTTGGAGAACAAATGTTTAAAAATAAAAGCCTAATGTATAATTATGAAAAAAATTCCCTCTTAAAAAAAGAGAGAGGCATTGGCTTTGAAGATGTGATTTTGTCACTTGAAAATGGAGATTTACTTGATGATATTTCTCATCCAAATAAAGAGAAGTATCCAAACCAAGATATTTTTATTATTTTCATAAGAATTAAGGACTATGTATACTTAGTACCTTATGTTGAAACTGAAAATGAAATATTTTTAAAAACAATTATTCCATCAAGAAAAATGAACAAAAAATATTTAAAAGGAGCTAATAATGGCTAATTTAGATGAATTCGAACTTGATATATTAAAAGGTGTAGAAAGTGGAGAATGGGAAAGTAAAGGTAATATTACTAAACGTACTAGTGAACTGCAATCAATTATCAAACATCAAAAGAAAAAAGCAATCTCTATAAGAATCTCAGAGAATGATTTGTATGAACTTAAGAGAAAATCACTAGAAAGTTCTATCCCTTATCAAAATTTAATACAAATGCTTATACACCAGTTTACAACTGATAAAATTAAATTGAGTGTCTAAGAGATAACAAAAACGAGGAGTGGAGTGGTAACCTAAATTCATACTAAGAAATTAACAAATTCTAAGTTAAAATTATATGAATAAGGGAAATCATGAGAAACAGTAAATTTAGTAGAGAGTTTAGAGATTCAACGATACAATTAGTAATCAACAACAATGAGAGTGTAGCAAAAGTTGCAGAGGATTTAGATATAAATCCAAAGACGTAATATAACTGGATAAGTAGCTATAAAAAAGAGCATAATATACCAACACCAAGTGTAAAAGCAAGATTTACAAGTGAGACTCTAGATGAAGAGAATAAACGCCTAAGAAAAGAAAACAAGCTACTTAAGCAGGAGCGTGACATTCTAAAAAAGGTAACCGCGTACTTTGCCAGAGAAGCTCTATAAAGTACGCGTGGATGCGTGAGCATCAAAAGAGTTTTACTGTAAGACTTATGTCCCGGGATTTTTATGCATCTGAACCAGATACTAAATATGTAGGTGATATTACCTATATATCTACAGGAGAAGGTTGGTTATACCTTGCTACTGTTATAGATTTGTACTCACGAAAAATTGTTGGATGGTCTATGGATGACACGATGAAAGTGTCCTTGGTAAATAATGCTTTAAATATGGCTATAAAACATAGAAACCCTAATAAAGGTCTTTTATGGCATACGGATAGAGATAATCAATATGCTTCTTACTCTCATAAAGATTTATTAAAAAAGCATGGAATAGTGCAAAGTATGAGCAGAAAAGGTAATTGTTGGGATAATGCAGTAGCTGAGAGTTTCTTCAAAACTTTAAAATCTGACTTGGTATATCAAACATATTTTTATACTAAAAATCAAGCAAAAAGAGAGATATTCGAGTATATTGAGTTTTATTATAATAGGGTTAGAAGCCACAGTTATTTAGGAAATATTTCACCTTCTAAATTTGAAGAAATTAATTTGGTGGTACAAATGGAAACAGCTGCTTAGCAATATATTATAAATAGTATGAATTTAAGTTACCACTCCAGAGAACAATAATTTACTATAGCGGGAAAATTATTGCTCACGACTGCCGTTAAATGCAAAAATGAAAGATATCAATTGGTATAAGTACTATTAAGTACTATGTAGTTTGCTTTTATAATTTATATTTAGTTACAATACCTATAATAAAAATAAAGGTTTATTTTATGAAATTATCATTTATCTCAATATTGCTACTTATGTTTCCATATTTATTGTCTGCAGAGGTTGTTGTTGGAAAATACACAATAGCTCCAGAAGCTAATCTTACTAAAGCAAATTTATCAGATGCAAATCTAACATACTCTCAATTTCATGGTGCAAATCTATCAAATGCAAACCTTTCAAATTCTGATTTATATGGTTCTTATTTTCAAGGTGCTAATTTAAAAGATGCAAATCTTACAAATGCAAATCTTGGATATGTAAATTTTAGTTTTGCCGACCTTTGTGGTGCAAATTTGAAAGATGCAAATATTACAAATGCAATATTTTTTAATGCAAAACTTGATGGGGCTATATGGGCTAATGGTCTTAAATGTAAAAAAAATAGTGTAGGA
Organism: Sulfurimonas sp.; assembly: GCA_015487435.1. Taxonomy (GTDB): domain Bacteria; phylum Campylobacterota; class Campylobacteria; order Campylobacterales; family Sulfurimonadaceae; genus Sulfurimonas. Next base: position 4,952 of record WFPU01000179.1, on the reverse strand, counting down.
AATTGTCTTTTTATCTATACTAAAAAGAAAAAAATTCTTAATACAGCCGTTGAAATTAAAGGTAAAAATTTGTCTGATAAGATGATGGATAATTTAACTTTTATCAATGCTGATTTAAGAGCTGTGAAATTTGTAAATACATCTCTTAAGAATGTGGATTTTACTGGAGCCAACTTAACAGGAGCTACTTTTAAAAGTGCGAAACTTCAAAATAGTAACTTTTCAGGGGCAAATCTTAGCGGTGTTGATTTTAGATGGGCAAATTTAGAGGGTGTAAACTTTGATGGTGCTAACCTTGATAGAGCAAGATTTGGACAAGCTATATGGATAGATGGAACTATTTGTAAAAAAAGAAGTCTTGGAAAGTGTAAAAAAGCTAAATGAAAACAACTTTAATTATAGGTGCTGGTGGGGTTGGTCGTGTAGTTGTTCATAAATGTGCTTTAAATGCAGATGTTTTTGGCAACATAATATTAGCTAGTAGAACAATTTCAAAATGTGATGAGATAAGTTCTGAGCTACCAAATGCCAATATCCAAACTGCTAGTATAGATGCTGATAATCTATCAGATTTAATAGAATTAATTAATAAATATAATGCAGATATAGTTATAAATGTAGCACTTCCATATCAAGATTTAACTATCATGGATGCGTGTATTGCCACCAAAACTCCATATCTTGACACAGCAAATTATGAGCATCCAGATGAGGCAAAGTTTGAGTATAAACTTCAATGGGCTAGAGACGAAAAGTTTAAAAAATCTGGAATTTTAGGACTTCTTGGAAGTGGCTTTGATCCTGGAGTTACAAATGTATTTTGTGCTTATGCTCAAAAACACTATTTTGATTCCATTGAGACTATCGATATATTAGATTGTAATGCAGGGGATCACGGATACGCATTTGCAACTAACTTTAACCCTGAAATAAATTTACGAGAAGTTTCTGCTAATGGTCGTTACTGGCAAAAAAATGAAGATGGTGTTGGGGAATGGATAGAAACTAAACCTATGGAGATTAAAATGGTTTGGAATTATCCAGAGGTTGGAGAAAAAGATTCCTATCTGCTTTATCATGAAGAGATGGAAAGTTTAGTTAAGCATATTAAAGGTTTAAAAAGAATTAGATTTTTTATGACTTTTAGCGAGAGTTATTTAACTCATATGAAATGTTTGCAAAATGTTGGGATGCTTGGCATTAAAGAGGTTGAACATAATGGGCAAAAGATAGTGCCAATGGAGTTTTTAAAAACATTATTACCTGATCCTACTTCACTAGGCTCACGAACGAAAGGTAAGACAAATATTGGTATAGTCGCAACTGGTTATAAGGACGGAGAGAAAAAAAGAATCTATATCTATCAAGTGAGTGATCATGAGAAATGTTTTGCAGAGGTAAATTCCCAAGCAGTATCGTATACAACTGGTGTCCCTGCTATGATTGGTGCTAAATTAATGCTAGAAAACAAATGGACTGGCACCGGTGTCTTTAATATGGAAGAGTTTGACCCAGATACATTTATGGATGAACTAAATAAACAAGGGCTTCCTTGGTCAGTTAAAGAGTTAGAGGTATAAAATAGATGACTTTTGAGAATTTAGTTAAAAGTATTGATTCTCTACCACCACTATCTAATGCTACATTATTGATTCAGCAGCTTTACTCAAATGGTGCTGAACATGTTGAAATTAAAAAACTTGTAAAAATCATAGAATCAGATGCGCTACTAACAGCAAATATTTTAAAAATGATAAATGCTCCATATTATGGTTTTTCAAAACAAATTCTTTCTATCTCTCAAGCAGTATCGCTTTTTGGTACTCAAAAAATTTATGGACTCATTTTACACTATAGTATTAATGAAAAGATAAAAGCAAATACCAAAGTATATGGTGTCTCTCCTTCTATATTTAATGTCGTATGCCATATACAAAGTTCACTAATGATGCATTGGTACTCTAAAATAGACAATAAAGATGCAAAATTTTTAACTCCTTTAGCCCTTATTATGGAATCAGGGAAGTTGATTGTAGCTCGAGAAGTTGATAAAAGCGATTATATAGAAGAATTTTCACAAGGTTACAAAAACTGTATTGATACTGATTTATATGAAGATGAATATTTAAATACTACATCTTATTATCTTAGTGGATTGTTGTTTAAGCACTGGAATTTAGAACCATCCTATGAAAATATATTAAAAAATTTAGATTATAACAATAACAATATATCATTAAAAACAAAAAAACATATAGACGTCCTTGACATTGTAAGAACAGCAGTAAATACAAGAGAGATATTAACTAAAAAATCAGTTTTAAAAGCATGTAAACTTATCAGAAATATGAATTTAGATGTTGATGTATTTGTAAAAATAGCACTTATTCTAAAAAAGAATTATGTAAAAATTTTGAGAAAATAGATGAGGACACCTTATTATTTATGTGAAGAGGAGTTATTAGAAAAAAATCTGAAAACTTTAGATTATGTGCAAAAACAAAGTGGGGCTAAAATTATTTTGGCACTAAAAGGTTTTGCTATGTGGAGTACCTTTCCTTTGGTTGCAAAATATTTAAAAGGGTGTACTGCAAGTGGACTGCATGAAGCCACCTTAGCCAACGAAGAGTTTAAAAAACACAACAAAGATGCGGAGGTTCATACATATTCTCCTGCTTTTGGCGATGATGATATAAAAGAAGTCGCTAAAATATCAGACCATATTGTTTTTAACTCACCAGCACAGCTATTTAAATATATATATGTTATAAAAGATACAAATCCACAAGCTAGTATCTCTCTTCGTATAAACCCAGAAATCTCTTCATCTCCAAAAGATATATATAATCCTTGCGGAATTTATAGTCGATTGGGTACAACATTTGAAAATTTTGATGAAAAAGTTTTGGAGTATATAGATGGTTTGAATTTTCATGCACTTTGTGAACAAAATGTGGATGCACTTGAAGAGGTATTGGAAAAATTTGAGACCGATTTTTCTCAATATTTTAAAAATTTAAAATATATAAATTTTGGTGGTGGGCAGCATATTACTAAAAAAGATTATGATGTAGAAAAACTGATAAAAATAATAATAAAGTTTCGTAAAAAGTATGATGTAGATGTATATCTAGAGCCAGGAGAAGCTGTTGGGTGGGAATGTGGATATTTAGTTAGTAGTGTATTAGATATAGTTCATAATGGCATGGATATAGCAATACTTGATACTTCAGCAGAAGCTCATATGCCAGATACTTTAGCTATGCCATATCGCGCAGAAGTTCGAGGTGCAGATGAAGCTGGTAAAAAAACACACACATATAGATTGGCTGGAAATACATGTTTAGCTGGAGATATAATGGGTGATTATTCTTTTGATAAACCACTCAAAATTGGAGATAAAATTATATTTGAAGACCAAATTCATTACACTTTTGTTAAAAATACAACTTTTAATGGGATTAAACTTCCCTCATTAGTAATATTACGCAAAAATGGTAGGAGAGAAATTATAAAATTTTTTAAATATGAAGATTATAAGCAAAGACTTTCATAAAATCACACTAGTGAGATGGGTTTCCTGCCGAAGGAATCCAAGTGATAGCGCAGATGACAGAATTACTTCTGGCATCGTAATAATATAGATGGAATTTCCCTTCATTTATAAAATAAAATTAAGGAATATTGTCATGATAGAGGATAAACAGAGGTGGAACGATAGACATGTAACTAGACCAATGTCAAAAGATGCAAGTAAAACTTTAGTAAAATATGTTAAGCATGCAAATATTGATAAAGCGTTAGATATAGCGTGTGGAACAGGTAGAAACTCACATTTTTTATCAAGCCTAGGGTTTGATGTAGATGCTGTAGATATATCAGATTTTGCACTCACTCAAATTGATAATACACCAACAATTAATAAGATAGAAGCTGATTTAGATAGTTACAACATTACACCAAATAGATACGATTTAATCGTTAATATGAACTATCTAAATCGTCGCTTAACATCTCAAATGAAAGATGCTTTAAAGTCAGGTGGACTCATAATATTTGAGACATTTATTGTAGCTCATGGAGAATTTCAGATGCCTACTACTAATTTAGACTACCTTTTAAGAAAAAATGAATTATTACATATATTTATTGGTTTAGATATTATCTATTATGAAGAAAAGATTGAAGTAAACAGATTAGGAGAGAGAGTTAAAGTAGCATCTATTGTGGCTAAAAAATCATAATCCTTCAAGTAAAACATACCAAAGCTTGTCTATCTCTTTATCATTAAGGAATATGCTAGATTTATTTTTAAAAAGTTCTTTTAAAGCATCTTTATTAACTTCTAGTGTATGTGTACACTCTTTATGAGTTGGTAAGTAAGCACGAATAAGAGCGATACCTCCATTAATTGGCTCATGGCATAAAAAACATTCCATCTCTGTATGAAGTCTTCCCTCATGTTCTAGTAGCTTAATATATGATTCAATTGCTACTCTTTTAGGATTTTGTTTTGCCCAATTTTGTGAAGCATCGTTTATGAGGTTAAAGTAAAACTCATCAACTTCATACGCATCTTTTAAATGTTTATAAAATAAAGATATATAATTTTGCCACAACCTAAGAAGTTTATAATCATTTATCCATGAAAATCCAATGTGTATAACATCTCTGAGCCTAGATATTGTGCTTTTAGCAGAACTCTCTTTTTCAAAATCTATTTTAAAACCTAAGTTTATAACTCCATGACGCGCTCCATAGAACCTATAAAGGGTATCTAAGTTATTTTTTGATAAAATAGTTACTACTAAGTCTTCATCTTTAACTTTGTTATGATTTAGTACAAAACCTTGCATATCTGCTTCTTTTTCCCTCACATATTTAAAAAAATAAAAAAATTATATCTTTATAATCATTTTTTAATCCTTTATCTCTGTCTCTTATACACATCT
>WFPU01000178.1 GCA_015487435.1 Sulfurimonas sp. | reverse complement strand
TACCTGCGACATAGATGCCGCTGCGAAGATCCTCTTTGAGTCCGTAAACGATGAGAACGGAGTGCGGCTTTTTTGTTTTTTTGATGTTGTTTATAGCATCTGTTATATCTGTTATGAGTTTGTTAGCCTCTTTTGTTTTAGCAATTGTTTTGCCTAAAAGGGCGATGGAATTTTGAATATCTTGAATGGTTTTGAGTTTAAGCATTAATGTTTTGATGTGAAAATATTTGAGTTTTTCTAAAGTTTGACCATTAAAAGTCTGTCCGACAATAAGTGTCGGACGGTGTGCGATGATCTTTTCGATGTTTGGGTTTGTATAACCACCGATAATGGGCAGTTTTGTCGCAGCTTTTGGGTAGAGAGAGTACGATGAGGTCGCTACAAGTTCATCACCGGCACCAAGACCGTAGATGATTTCAGTGATGGAAGGACTCAGAGAGACAACCCTCTCTGAGGCGAAAGCAGTGAATACAAAGATAAGGAGAAGGAGAATAGTTTTTGTATTCACTGGGATTTGCCTTTAAAATTTTAGTTTTAATCCTACAAAACCTGTTGTTGTGTAGTTGATAGGATAAATTGCATCATCTTGAACCCATAAACCATTTTTTTGGTTAAACAGATTGTTTATTTTAGCAAAAACTTCATAATTGTCTTTTGCATAAGTAGCTGAGATATCTGTAGAAGTATAAGCATCTTGTTTTTGAGAAAAATTATTTGCAAAATCATCTGCTGCATAAGCCTCTGAACGATAAACTTCTGTAAGGGCAAGTGTTGTGTATTTGTTTGGCAAATAGTTTAATGTTGCTTTTATACTATGATTGCTAACACCTGGTAATTTTGTATTATGGTAAATTGTTCCATTATCAGCTTTTTCGTCATCAATTATAGCTTGAACATAGTTATAATTAAGAGCTACATTGAATTCTTTGTTGATAAGATATTTATCGTATAAATCTAGACCATATTTATGAGATTTGTCTAGGTTTGTATTATTATAACCACCTGATGTTTTATCTAAATAGATCTCATCTTTGAGATGAATATAATAGAGCGAAACTTTAAATTTATTCGTTGGTTTAATATTGTTGTAGCCAACTGTATAACTGTCTGTTTTCATAGGGTTAATAAATTTGTTAAAAGCGTAGGAAACATTAGGCCAGTTGGAGTAATCTGCTTTAAAAAAACTATCAATATTTGGTGCCTGATACCCTTTTGCATAATTTATAAAGAGAGATTGTTCTTTGTCTAGAAGATAATTGTACCCTAACTCTATTCCATTAAGATTGTCACTTTGATCCAAAGTTTTTGTGGTATCGTTATATTTGTATGAGACCTTTTCAAATCTATATCCTGCTTTGAATGTATGTTTTCCAAGATATATTTCACTCATAAGGTAGATGGCATTATTGTCTTTTGTCATCTTATTGCCTGTTTGTGTTCTTTGTCCAAAAAAGCCATTATAACCAAGACTTAAAGCAAGCTTATCTGTAGCATAGTCAAAGCTTGCTTGAGCAGAGTTATAGTTATACGCATAAATTCCGGAGGAAGGGACATAATCAGAAGTTTTATACTCATGACTTGCATCAGCCTTAAAACTAAGTGCTTCATTTATATCATAGGTTGTTCCTGCATTGATTGAGGAAGTTGTATATTTTTGATGTACTGAAAAAGCTCCTTTTTGAATAACATCGTTGTCATACTGCTGCTTTGTTAAATAGCCTGGATAATTGACATCAATATTACTATAATTAGCTCCAAGACGAAGTTCCAGAGCTTCAAGCGGATTGTAAGCTAGATTAAAAGTTCCTGTGGAAAACTTACTTGCATCTTTTTTCCCATTGTCATCAACATATCGAATACCATTATTCTTCTGTGCTTCACCACTTGCAGAGATAGCGAGTTTTTTATCTTTGTGCCCAATATAAAATGAACCATCAACTAAACCATACGTACCCATATAAAAAGAGATATCTTTGTCATTGCTCTTTTTTGTTGTAATATTGATAACACCAGCATTTGCACCATCACCACCTGTTACAATACCGGATGATTTTATGATTTCTATTTTTGATATAGAAGCAGGAGAAATAGAACTTAACAGTTGTGGAACATTGTCAATATTGTTGAGTTTTCTACCATCTACTTTTATAACAACATTTAAAAAGCCGTTACTTGTTCCATATCCGTGCATATCTATGAGTTGTACAAATGGATTTCCATATGAAGGCATTGTAATGACAGAAGTTTCTTTATTCAAAAACTCATAAATATTTTGTACATGTGCTTTTTCTATATCTTTTTGTGTATAAATCTCCACTGCATCGGTAGATTTAAGCTCATCTGTTTTAATAGCTGTTGATGTTACTTCTAGTGGTGCAAGTGTAATATCTTTGGCGTTCAGTTGGCTCAGTAGAGCAACAGATAGAAGTGATAGTTGTATTGTTTTTTGCATTATAATCCTCTTTTTGCATTTTTTTATTTGTAAACTGTTGCGTATTAGATTATATTGCGGGTGGAGAGTTGATGGTCAGTGTGAGTGGTTTTCCATCAAGGGTACATACAGAACTGCTGAGTGCCACGATCTTTTGCATAGAGATATAGGCTTGTATGGCTGTAAGTGTAAAGTAATTTTTACCGAAACCTTTTGGCATGTTTGCATTTCCCTTTTTGTTTGGCGAATTTTAGCTAAAATACCCTTATGAAACTATCCCATTTAAAACAAATTACACAGTATTTAAAAAAATTTAAAAAAATAACCGCCATCCATCGCGTGAGTGAC
>WFPU01000177.1 GCA_015487435.1 Sulfurimonas sp. | reverse complement strand
AAGAAAAAGAGATGAATTTACAAACTAACATCAATCAAGCGATATCTATGCATGGACACAAAGAACTACTTAAACATGCTATAGCTAATATTTTAGATAATGCTATAAAATATTCCGCTCATAAACAAAATATTTGTATATCTCTTAAAGCCAAAGAAAATCATATTTATTTAATTGTTCAAGACAATGGTACAGGGATAAAAAAAAGGGATATAAAACTAATTTTTCACCCCTACTACAGAGGAGAAAATGCTATATCAAATATTACAGGTTATGGCATTGGTTTGAGTCTTGCTTCTTGGATTTTTGAGCTTCATAGTGCAAAAATCAGAATAAGAAGTACCTATAACAAAGGGACAATGATTTTTATAAAGTTTTATCTTATTTAACCAAATCTATTAAAGAATATTAACAATTTCATATTTAGGAAGCTTAATCATAAATAAAGCTCCCTTATCTTGATTAATGACTTCTAAAGAGCCTTTACAGTGATCATTGATAATGATATAAGACATGTAAAGACCAAGTCCTGTACCATTTTTTTGTAGTTTTGTTGAGAAGTAAGGATCAAAAATATTATGAATAATGTCTTGAGAAATACCTCCTGCATTATCTGCTATTTTTATAATATGTTCCGTCTCGTTTGCTTCGTACCTTATTAAAATTGTTTTATTTTGAATACTGCGTTCAATTAAAACATCTATGGCATTTTTTAAAATATTTAAAATAACATGCATCAATTCATGAAAGTAGGTATATATCACTACATTGTCATCGATATCAATATCTAGGTTGATTTCATTATTATGAAATGTATTTTTTAAAATATTGATAGATTTTTTAAAAACAGAACTTAGTCTTATTTTTTCTTTTGATTTATCAGGTTTGAAAAAATTTCTAAAATTATCTATAGTTTTTGAGAGATGTTGGACATGTTCATCAATCCGTGTAAGACTTTTAGAAAATTGATCTTTATCATAGTCATCTAGCTCGATAGAAAGTTGTAGGTTCATTAATGATGATGCAATAGTAGCTAGTGGTTGCCTCCACTGATGGGCTATCATAGATATCATTTCGCCTAATTGAGCCAATCGAGATTGGTGTACCAGAAGGCGTTCTTTTTCTTGGTTTTTTTCAACTTCCAAAGCAACTCTCTCTTCGAGTGTTTTATTAAGTGTTAAAAGTTCTTTTGTTCGTTCTTCAACTTTAAATTCTAAATCTTCATTAAGCTTAGAAAGTTTGGCATAAGAGATATTTAACTTATCCATTAGTTGTATAAATTTATGCGTTAATTCTCCCATCTCATCATTACCAACCTGAAGCTGTTTAGTTTTTGCTATTACTGTATCTGGTGATTTTACAAAACCTAACAATCTTTGAATAGATTTAATTATATTATTATAGGTATAAAACATAGTAGAAATTACAATTACAGAAATTATAAAAAAAAGTATAAACAGTAGATCTTTTATTTTGCTTATATACTCCCCCTCTGCTACTATGTCATGTGCTTGTTTTTTTAGATACTTTTCATAAATTTCTATATCTTCGTTTATTATTTCTAAATATTTTCTACCATCTTGTTGAATCATATTTTCTATATGCTCATTATTATTTTGTATGTAATCAGCTCTAGTTCCAATTTTATCTATTATTTTATCAACTACTTTAGAATCTTGCATAAATTCAGATTCAAAGTATCTTCTTGCTTGTGTAAATTTTCCTTGCAGTTGTAAACTTTTTATCTTTTTTGCATCGTGATATAATTTATTATAATGTTTTTTTATTTGTAATATTAAGCTTTTCACTTCATTATCGATAGTTTTAAATTTATTAGACTGTATAAATTTTTCATACCATTTACCAAACTTGGAATTTTCAAATGATAAAGTTATATTTAAAATTTCTTTTGCATTTATTGCATCATCTATAGATTCTGTATATTCTAATTGTGTTGCTTCTACTTTTGTAAACATTTCTGCTGTTTTAGTGTCAAACTCAATATAATTTTTTTCATAATAATTTGCAATTTCATATAATTTTTTATGTGCCTTATTTAGCTTTTCAAATTTATAGCCATTTAATTGTATAAATTTATTATAACTTT
>WFPU01000176.1 GCA_015487435.1 Sulfurimonas sp. | reverse complement strand
GTTACATATAGTTCTTTTGAATATACAAACGGTATTTTAGAAAGTATTGCTACTTTTATTGCTGTTGGTTTTTTATCTGCTATCGCGCTATATTTATAATATAAGCCTTTTTGTTTTAAAACTAATTTTAAATCTTTTAAAGCTTGCGCAGAATGAATTTCTTGCAGTGCTATTATGTCTGCATCGATATCTTTAATTACTTTTGCAATATTATTTAATTTAATTTTGTAGTTTTTTTTATTCCATAAAGAATTACTATATGGTTTGTACTCTTTATATTTATAACCCTCTTTTTCTAAATCAAATAAATTTTCGACATTGTATGTTGCTATGCTCAACTCTTTACTCCCAAATACTATAGAGATTATTAAAAATACTAAAGATAAAATTCTCAAATATCTATTCCATTAAGTCTAAGAAGATTGTCTGGATTTGCTTCTCGACCCATCAGCTCTTTAAAGTATATATCCATACTTTTAGCCCCTCCACCTTTTAAAACAATATCAAAATATTTTTTTGCAGTAACTGAGTCAAATATACCTTCATCAACTACATTAAAAAATGTATCTGCACTTAAAACTTCAGCCCATTTATAACTGTAGTATCCAGCTGCATAACCACCCGAAAAAATATGTGCAAAACCATTTTGAAATTTATTGTATGGTGGAGTTTTAATGAGTGCAGTCTCTTTTCTTATTTCGTTAAGTAGATTTTGTACATCATCGCCTTGAATTAGTGAAGAGTGAAGTTTAAAATCAAAAATAGAAAACTCTAATTGTCTAAGCATACCTGATGCAGATAAGAAATTTTTACTTTTTATCAATTTTTGGCACATCTCATCAGAGATTACATCTTTATTTTTGTAATGAGTTGCAAACATCTTTAAAACTTTAGGTTCATACGCAAAATTTTCTAAAAATTGAGATGGAAATTCAACAGCATCCCACTCAACTCCATTAACTCCACTTACTTCATTTTCATTGACATCAGATAAAAGATGGTGAATTGCATGCCCCATCTCATGAAATAGCGTAACTACATCATCATGTCTTAAAAGAGATGGTGTAGTTTTACTAGAAGCTGGAAAGTTACAAACTACAAACGCAGAGGCTAGTTGTTCTTCTGCATCTTCATTTGTACAATGAGCTTGGAAATTATGCATCCAAGCTCCGCCTCTTTTGCTCTTTCTAGCTTCTAAATCAAGATACAGCCTTGCTTTTAATTTGTCATCTACAAACAGATCATAAGAAGTAGCTTTTTCATCCCATAGTTTTTCTTCAGTTTTTTCAAATCTAATGCCAAATAGTTTATTTAAAAATTCAAACATCCCTTTTATAACACTTGTTTGCTCAAAATATGGTCTGTATATCTCAGCATCTATATCATATTTTTTCTTTTTTAGTATTTCACTATAGTATCCACTATCAAAACTTTGAAGAGTTTTAGGTGAAAGCTCTTGAACCTCTTTTAATTCCTCTTTTGCTTGAGCTTTTGAGTTTGTTAAAAGATTCTCTAAAAAATTTAATACACTTTGGGTGTCTTTTGCCATCTTAGAAGCTAAAGAATAAGTAGCATAATTATCAAATCCTAGTAGTTTAGACATCTCATCTTTTAATCTTAATATTTCATCTATTATTACACCATTCTCAGGCGCACGAGTTACATAAGCCTTGTATAGCTCCTCTCTTATTTCAGAGTTAGGACCATAAGTCATATAAGCTATGTATGAAGGCATTTGTAGGGTAAATTTATATTTTATTACACCATCATCATCAAAAGAGGCTGTATCTATATCACTTTGGGGCATCCCTTTTATATCTTCTTCATTTGTGATTATTTTTTCATAGGCATTTGTAGCATCTAATAGATTTTGAGAAAAATCGTTTGATAACTCACTTTTTCTGATATTTATCTCTTGAAGTCTTTGCTTAGTCTTATCATCTAGATGTGCACCACTTAATTCAAAACTTTGTATGTTTAACTCTAACACTCTTATTTGTTCATAGTTTAGACTATCTTTTTCATTTTTGAAAATATCTTTATAAGCGTTATACATATCTATATTTTGAGATATTTTTGTAGAGTACTCTGTAATTATTGGTAGAGATTGAGTATATACACTTTGTGTTTCATCTGAATTGTTTACAGAATTAAGGTGTGAGAGTGGTGTAAAAAATTGCTCTAGTTTTTCATCAATCATTTGTAATGGTTTAACAAAAGAGGCATAAGTTTTATTGTCTTGCTTTAATAGTTTATCTATTTGTTTATTGTTTGCATCTAGTAGTGTATTTAAGTCATCTATAAAAGTATTTAAGTTACATTTGAACTCTAGAAATTTTGACATATTAGTTATCCTTTAATTTAAAAAGATATTATATATAAACTAAGTTACTAAGAGTTTAAAGTAGCTATTTGGAATCTAGTAAAGCTTTTTCTCTAAGTTTATCTTTTTTGCTTTTACCTTTACCTTTTACAGGTGCTTTGCCTTTTATAGAAGTTGGTGTATCGCCAGTTAACTCAAATCCTTTGATTTGTTCTATATCTATTTTTATATTGCATTTTTTTTCTATGATTTTAAAATATGCTTTGTCATCATTTGCTATAAATGAGATAGCAGTACCTGATTTTCCAGCTCTTGCAGTTCGTCCAATTCTATGTATATAATCAGTTGGAGAACGGGGTAAGTCAAAGTTAATTACACATGAAATATCATCTATATCTAAACCCCTAGCGACAATATCTGTAGCAAATAAGATTTGGATTTTTTTATCTTTATAGCCATCAAGTGTATATATTCTATCTTCTTGAGATAAGTCAGCGTTAAATGATTCACAGCTATATCCATATTTTTTGAATTTAACCGATATATTGTCAGTTGCTCTTTTGTTTGCCATAAATACTAAAACTTGCTCAAATTTGTGTGTTTCAAGTAGGTGTCTTAGAAGTGGTCCACGATTTTCAGGATTAACTTCTATAGCTCTTTGAGTGACACTATCAACTGTTAATATCTCTTCTTCTATACTTATTTTTGTCCAATTTTTAGTTATTTTAGATGCAATATCTAGAATTTTTTGTGGATATGTAGCTGAAAAAAGTAAGTTTTGTCTTGAAGATGGAATAGCTTTTAGAATTAAATCTAATTGCTCAGAGAAACCAAGGTTAAGCATCTTATCTGCTTCATCAAGGATGAAATATTTTAAATATGAAAGATTCATCTGCTTTTTATTGAGTACATCTAAAAATCTCCCAGATGTAGCTACTAAAATGTCACAACCTTTTTGAATTGCAAATAGTTGATCTCCAATACTTTGCCCACCAATGATAGTTACTACTTTTGGTGTTTTATCTAAAAACTCTCCAAAATTTTTAAAAGTTTGTGCAATTTGCAGAGTTAACTCTCTTGTTGGTGCTAGAACAAGCACTTTGATTTTTGTCTTTCGTTCATTTTTGTTCTTATTTAGAAGTTCTAAAATAGGTAATACATAACTAGCACTTTTGCCACTTCCAGTTTTAGCTTTTGCCATTATGTCACTACCTTTTAAAACTAAAGGTATAACTTTTTCTTGTATGGGAGTTGGTTTAGTAAAAGAGTTATTTGTAATTGCTTTTAAAATATTGCTTGATAGTTTTAGTGAAGAAAATGACATTTATAATCCAGTTTAAAATAAAGTAGTTAGCTTGAAATTATATAGTTTTAACTCTTAAATAACTT
>WFPU01000175.1 GCA_015487435.1 Sulfurimonas sp. | reverse complement strand
GGTTCATACATTACAAACTCAAATGTTCCTTCAACTTCTGCTGTTGGAGTAGTCATAGGTTTACCATCTATAAAGAGTCTTCCATTTGCAATAAGTTTTTGAGATTCTTTTTGAGTGTATCCCAGCTCATCTATAAGAAATTTAAACGCTCTTTGTTTTTTATCACTATATAACTTCTTTAATTTAAACGGCAAATTATAATCCTTATTTAATCAACTCTTTACTAAATATTTTGTAGAATTGTGTATGTACTCTCTGAATAATTAGCTATTAGATTCCAGATCAAATTCAGAATGACGAAACTATCGTCATTCCAAGCTTGTGCTATAAGGGCATTACTTCGGTCACTTGGAATCTACTTAATAATTAATCAAAGGTTTCATATATTAATTATTCGAATTTTAACATAATAAACTTCCCTCATATAAAGGTACAAAATGGTAGAAAGATATGCAAGAATAGAGATGTCTGAAAAATGGACACAACATGCAAGATATGCGGCATGGTTAGAAGTAGAAAAAGCCGCTGTAAAAGCTTGGGCGAAACTAGGTAAGATTCCTCAAGACGATGCAGATAAAATCGTAAAAAATGCAACATTCTCAGTAGAGCGAATAGAGGAGATTGAAGCTATTACTAAGCATGATCTTATCGCTTTTAACACAAGTGTTTCTGAGAGCTTAGGTGATGAGTCAAGATGGTTCCACTATGGAATGACTAGCTCTGATGCAGTTGATACTGGTGTAGCCATTCAAATGAGAGATTCTTTAAACATTATTATTGCTGATGTAAAGATGTTGATGGAATCAATCAAAAAACGTGCAGAGGAACATAAGATGACTTTAATGGTTGGTCGTTCTCATGGTATCCACGGCGAGCCTATCACTTTTGGTTTGACTTTAGCTGTTTGGTATGATGAGGTAGCTCGTCACCTTCTAAATCTTGAGCAGACTATGGAGGTAATTGCAGTTGGACAAATATCAGGAGCTATGGGTAACTTTGCTCATGCACCACTTGAACTAGAAGAGTATGCAATGGCAGAATTAGGTCTAAAACCAGAGCCTTGCTCAAACCAAGTTGTTCATCGTGATCGTTATGCGAGACTTGCTACTACCTTAGCACTACTTGCATCTTCTGTTGAAAAGTTTGCAGTTCAAATAAGACACTTGCAAAGAACAGAAGTATATGAAGCTGAAGAATTTTTTGCAAAAGGTCAAAAAGGAAGTTCAGCAATGCCACATAAACGTAACCCTATCCTTACTGAAAACATAACAGGTCTTGCAAGAATGATTAGAGCTTACGCAGCACCAGCTATGGAAAATGTGGCACTATGGCATGAACGTGATATCTCTCACTCTTCAACTGAACGTTTTTGGTTACCTGATGCATTTATCACAATGGATTTTATGCTTCATCGTATGAATAATGTAATCGCTAACTTAACAGTTTTCCCAGAGAATATGATGAAAAATTTGAATCTTACTGGTGGTCTTGTATTTTCTCAACGTGTACTTTTAGAACTTCCTCTTCAAGGTGTGTCTCGCGAAGACGCTTATAAAATCGTTCAGAGAAATGCTATGAAAGTTTGGGAAGAGATACAGCAAGGTAAAGCTACTACAAATGAAAATGGTGAAAGTTTATATCTTAACCACCTTTTAGAAGATAAAGAGCTAAGAGATTCACTTTCTGAAAAACAAATTCGTGAGTGTTTTAATTATGATTATTATACTAAAAACGTAGATGCAATTTTTAATAGAGTTTTTGCCTAAAGCTCGTAATTCGATGGAGCACATATTTCTGCGAAAATATGATGCCCTTAGAATTACAACAAAAGAGCTTTAGGTAGTTAAACTCATAATTTGCGGAGTGCGTATTTTAAAAGAAAATATATAATCCTTAAAATTAAAAGTTAAAAACTGTTTAGAATAAGCTATTAAATTATGCTAATCATTAGCTTCATTTATACTGTATTTTAGAAGTTACGCATATACAATTTTTCAAAATTATATCTATGATTTAATCTATAAATCAACTATTCTTAGATAGAATCTGAAACAATAAAAATATTATTTAAAGAAGAATATTTTCAATATTTTCTTTAAATAATAGAGAGCTCAATACTTATAATAATTTAGGAAAATATTTAATGATAACAGTTATAAAAAGAAATGGTAGAACAGAACCACTCGATATTACCAAAATTCAAAAATATACATCGGCAGCAGTTAAAGATTTAGCTAATGTTTCTCAAAGTGAATTAGAGGTAGATGCAAAAATTTTATTTCGTGATGGAATTACATCAAAAGAGATACAACAAACACTTATTAAAACAGCGGTTGACAAGATAGATATAGATGCTCCCAACTGGACATTTGTTGCATCTCGTCTTTTTATCTTTAATCTTTATCATCAAGTTAATGGTTTTACTGGTTATGGATCATTGAAAAAATATTTTGAGCGTGGCGAAAAAGAGGGTCGTCTTCTTTTGGGACTTAAAGAGATGTACGACTTAGATAGATTAGAAAAACATATCAAACCTGAACGTGATTTTCAATTTAACTATCTAGGTGTAAAAACTCTTTACGATAGATATCTAATCAAGGATAGTAATTCTGAGCCAATTGAGCTTCCTCAACATATGTTTATGGCTATATCTATGTTCTTAGCTCAAAGGGAGGAAGATAAGCATGAGTGGGCTATAAAGTTTTATAACATGATATCTCAGTTTGAAGTTATGCTAGCAACTCCAACTCTCTCAAATGCTAGAACAACTAGACATCAACTTTCATCTTGTTATATTGGTTCTACCCCTGATAACATTGAAGGTATATTTGATTCTTACCAAGAGATGGCAATGTTATCTAAATTTGGTGGAGGGATTGGCTGGGATTGGACTGGAATAAGATCAATGGGTTCGTTCATTGATGGACACAAAAATGCAGCTGGCGGAACTGTACCATTTCTAAAAATAACAAATGATATTGCAATAGCAGTTGATCAACTCGGAACTCGCAAAGGTGCAATTGCAGTTTATATGGAGCCATGGCATATAGATATAAATGACTTTTTAGACCTAAAGAAAAATTCTGGTGAAGAGCGTCGACGTGCCCATGATTTATTTCCTTCAATGTGGCTAAATGATATTTTCATGGAGCGCGTACAGCAAGATGATATCTGGACACTTTTTGATCCTTATGATGTTAGAGATTTAGCTACACTTTATGGTGAAGAGTTTAATGCAAGATATAAAGAATATGAATATGATGAAAATATTATAAAAGAGAGAGTTAAAGCAAAAGATTTATGGAAAAAAATTCTTACATCCTACTTTGAAACAGGTTCACCTTTTTTGTGTTTTAAAGATAATGCAAACAGAGCTAATCCAAACTCTCATACTGGTGTTATTAGAAGCTCGAACCTTTGTACAGAGATATTTCAAAACACTAACCCTAATCATTATAAAATTAAATATATTTTTGAAAATGGCGAAAGCATAAATTATGAAGAGGATGAGATGGTTACACTTGACAGCGGTTTAGTAAAACCTGCTAAAAAAGTAACTGCTCTTGATTCTCTTGGTGGTATGCAAATATATGTAGTTGAAAAAGAAAAAATAGATGGCGATACTGCTGTTTGTAATCTTGCTTCTGTAAATCTTTCTCGAATAAATACTAAAGAAGAGATAGATCGCATTGTACCAACGGCGATTAGATGTTTAGATAATGTGATTGACTTAAACTTTTACCCTATTGAAAAAGTAAAACGAACTAACATGAAATCTCGCTCAATTGGACTTGGTGTTATGGGTGAGGCTCAGATGCTAGCAGAGTCAGCTATAGCTTGGGGGACTCAAGAACATTTTGACAAAATAGATGAAATTATGGAATCTGTTTGTTATAACGCTATATCTGCTTCATCTGATATAGCCGTTGAGAAAGGAAGTTATCCACAGTTTAAAGGCTCAAAATGGAGTCAAGGTATTATGCCTCAAGATCATGCTACTGCTGAAGTATTAAACCTTGTAGACCGTGGTGGGCTATTTGCTTCATCTTATCAATGGGATGAATTAAGAGCAAAAGTAAAAAAACAAGGTATTCGTAATGGTTATTTAATGGCAATAGCACCAACTTCATCTATCTCTATTTTAACTGGAACTACTCAAGCTATTGAGCCAGTATTTAAAAGGAAATGGTTTGAAGAAAATCTTAGTGGGCTTATCCCTGTTGTAGTTCCAAAACTTTCACCTGAAACTTGGGCTTACTATACACCTGCGTATGACTTAAACCAAACATTACTTGTAAAAGCTGCTGCAATTCGTCAAAAATGGATAGATCAAGGGCAATCATTAAATATCTTTATCACTCTAGATAAAGCAAGCGGTAAATATCTAAACGAAATATATATGCTTGCTTGGAAATTAGGTCTTAAATCAACTTATTATCTTCGCTCTCAATCTCCAGAGATACAAAACGATGTTGAAGATAGAAGTATGGAATGTGTAGGTTGCCAATAAAATGCAACCGCTATTTTCAAATAAGCTAACAAACTTTTTGAATAGATTTGTTAATTTTGAAGGAGCACAATTCCGAAATATCGAGACTATAAACCCTACAACTATAACACTAACATTTGCAACTCAAGATAAAAATAGAGGTTATGATTGGATCAGTTTAAAACTAAAATTTTCTGGTGTTAGTGATGCCTCTTTAATAGAAAACAATAAATTGCCGTTTGTAGATATGAGCGATGGTATTAGTTTAGAAAATAATGGAACTTTTTTTGCTTTTAAAACAAAAAATTCTACATGTCAAATAAAATCTTCAACAATAAAATTTGAAGAGGGACAATTTTAAAAGGATGCAAGTATGAGTTATGAAATAAAAGGAAGTATATTAGGTTTTGAAAAAACATTAAATGTAGATATTCGTAAATTTGATGAACTGTTCTCAATAATGACAGATAGTAACGATGATAATATTTCATTCACACTTTTAAATCCTTACTTGCTAAGAGAGTATTCATTTGATCTACCATCTAGTGTCAAAATACTTTTAGAAATTAACGAAAATTCTAATGTTAGTGTTTATAATGTAGTAGTACTTCAAGAACCTTTAGACAACTCTACAGTAAATTTTTTAGCACCAATAATTGTTAATAACGATAACAATAAAGTAGCCCAAGCTGTTTTAGATAAAAAAAGTCACCCAGAATTTGGTATGGCAGAAACTATTAAATCTTTTAGAGACAACTAATTTTTAACATTAAATATTTTCTTAAGTAAAATTAAATACAATATGTACATAAAGGTTCAATATGAAATATTTAGTTACAGATGATTCTAAACTAGCAAGATTAACTTTAGTAAAATCATTAAAACCACTCATTGGGGATGATAAAATATTTCAAGCATCCAACGGCGTGGAAGCCCTAAAAATTATAAATAATGAAAAACCAAATATAGTTTTTTTAGACTTAACTATGCCTGTTATGGATGGTTATGAAACTCTTCCAAAAATATTAAAAATAAATCCAGACACAAAAGTGATAGTAGTATCAGCAGATGTTCAAGAAAAAGCAAAAAAAATTGTTATAGATTTAGGTGCGCAACTTCATGTACAAAAACCTATCAACAGTGAAAAAATGCAAGTGATATTAGATTCTCTGAGATAAAAAAATGGATGACATAGATTTAATCTTATCAGAAGATGAAAAAGATGTACTGCAAGAGTTAGTAAATATAGCTTATGGAAGTGCTACTGCTGTGATTGCTGAAATGCTTGATGCTTTTGCTTCATTAAGTATCCCAAAAATAGAGGTGTTACAAACAAAAGAACTTATAGCTAAATTTGAAAATCTAAAAATAATGAGCTGTTTTTTTTCCACTCAAGCATTTATAGGTGATTTTAGTGGAGAGTGTGCTTTTTTTATAGACGAAAAAAGTGCAAATAATTTAGCAAAACATCTAGAACTAGAAGATAAAGAAGATTTAAATGATGCAATATTAGAATTGACAAATGTATTAACATCATCTCTTATAGCAAGATTAGCACAAGAAGTAGGTACACATATAACATACTCACCTCCAAACATATCTAAATTACTTCTAAATAAGATAAGT
>WFPU01000174.1 GCA_015487435.1 Sulfurimonas sp. | reverse complement strand
ATAATATACTGTTGGTGTTTGGTTATTTGATAGATATGAGGGTGTAGAGTTTAAATAACTCCACCCTTATAAAATGTAATCAACTACTTTAGATTCACTTGTTACACTTTTAATTAACTTTACTACACTTAAATGATCAGGATGATTAGCGTAAATTTTTAGATCGTCCTCACTATCAAATGTAGAGTACAAAGACAAGTCAAAAGCTCTCTCGCTTTTATTAAAATTAATTCCTGCTTCTATAGATTTTAAAGTTGATATTTTAGATACTAACCCCTCCAATCTATCCTTTACTACAACAAGGTTTTTACCTTTGTTTTCCTCATTAAATTTAAACATAACTATGTGTACTATCATTTATAGTATTCCTTTCCAAAAAAATTCAGCTATTAGGACAATTAAGCCTATACCAACAAGATTTAAAATCACACCGTATTTTGCCATAGTTTTTATACTAACTACCCCACTACTCATAGCAATTGCATTTGGGGCAGTGGCAATTGGTAACATAAATGCGTAACTAGCACAAACTGTAGCTATCATCATAAATAAAGTTGCATTCAATCCTGTTTGCTCTGATACTGCATATATAACTGGTAACATTATAGAGATAAGAGCTGTATTTGATGTAATCTCTGTTGTAAATGTTATAAGTGCAGCTACACAAAGAATAATAAGTATTGGTGGTAGCTGAGTTAATACTATGAGATATGACGCAAATTCATCAGCTAAACCTGTAGCACTAAAAGCTTTTGCAATTGAAAAACCAGCACCAAATAAAAACATAATTCTGTATGGCACTTTACCTTTATCTTCCATCCAATCAAGTATATTAAATGGTGGGGCATAAAGTAAAAGCCCACATCCAAGTAATATTCCCGCTTCACTAAGTCCTAATCCATCCCAATAAGGTTTTAATGGAGCATTTAATAAAAGAAGCCCAACCAGTCCAGCTATTATAAAAAGTACTTTTTTTTGTTTTTCATCTAAATCAGATTTAGTACTACTAAGTGTTACATCTATATCTTTTACACCTATACTTAAAAGTGATGCAACCACAAAAAGCATTACAAACACAAGTGTAGCTACCATCATTACCCACTGTAAAAATGGAATAATCTCCATCCCTTTATCTTGCATAATTCCTAAAAGTATAAGATTTGGAGGTGTCCCAATAGGTGTTAAAATCCCACCAACACTAGCACCATATGCAATAGCTAATGCAAATCTCATCTTTAGCTTTAAATTATCTGTTATAAAAAGAGCGATAGCTATTAAAAGAAGTGTAGTTGTTGTATTTGATAATACCGAGCTTAATAATCCAGATGTAATAGCAAGTGAAAAAATTATCCCTTTTGGGGTAGCTGGAAACAAAGAGAGCATCTTATCTGCTATATATCTATGAAGTCCTGTCTTTTCTACCGCTATTGCTAGCAAAAAACCACCAAGAAACAAAAATATAATTGGATGAGCATAATTAACCGTGGTTGCTTTGGTGTTTAAAATAGAAAATGCTGGAAAAAGGATGATAGGCAAAAGTGAAACTACCCCAAGAGGCAAACCCTCATTTGTCCAAAGAGCCACCAAAAGAGCAATTAATCCTAAAAGTGAAGCCTGTGTTGTTGTAAATATAGTTAATGAAATTGCAAATACTAATATCCCTATGAAAATCGCAGTAAATATTTTAATAAATTGTTCTTTATGTTGTGACAATTATTTTCTCCTTGTGTTTTGTCTTAAAAATTCAACTATCTATTGTATATAAATATTTTTGTCTCTTTTATATACTAAACTCGAACTACTTAATTTAGACCTCTGATTAATTATAAGTTAGATTCTGGATCAAGTCCAGAATGACGGAGTCAGCGTCACCCTAAACTTGATTTAGGGTCTAGTTTTTAATTAATCAGAGGTCTCAATTATATGCTAGATTCCAAGTGACCAAGGCAATGCCTTTGTGATACAAGCTTGAAGTGACAATAGTTCCGTCATTCTGGATTTGTACCCAAAGGGTATTTCCTACGGGTATTCAGAATCTAATAGCAAATTGTTTCTTTAATTCGCAAGAAAATTTTTCAGACTAACATGTGGGTCTTTACCCTCTAGCATATTGTAAACTTCTTTAGCTATAGGCAGATATAAATCTTTCTTTGTAGCTATCTTATTTAGAGCATAAGTAGTACCTATCCCCTCTGCTACCTCACCTAATTCTTTGAGTATCTCTTTTTGTGATTTTCCCTTTGCTATGCCTAGTCCTACACGAAAATTTCTACTCATAGAAGATGAAGCTGTTAAAAACAGATCTCCTGCACCACTAAGTCCTACAAAACTCTCCTCTTTTGCTCCAAACTTATAACCAAATCTTTGCATCTCAACCAAACCACGAGAAATTAATGAAGCAGCTGCATTTTTTCCTAAACCTAAACCTTCACATATTCCAGCAGCTATAGCGATAACATTTTTATATGCACCAGCTACTTCAGCTCCCACTACATCAGTTGACGTATACGCTTTTATAAATGATGGGAAAAATGATGCAAATTTTTGACTTAATTTTTCATTTTTTGAGTTAACTACAAGGGCAGTAGGTAGAGATTTCATAACCTCTGTCGCAAATGATGGACCAGATAAAAAAGCTATATTAGAACTTGGGATATGTTGTGCATATATCTCATTTAAAAATCTTCCACTTGTTGCTTCTATCCCTTTTGCCGCTACTAAAACCTTTTGATTTGAGAACACAAAATTATCTTTCAACCATGATGAAATTTGTTGAGCAGGGATAGCAATAACTAAGTATTCAAATTTTAATATTTTTTGCATAGGAATGAAATTTTTCATATCTCTGGGTGTTCGTGAACTAATATAAACTTCATTTTTTTCACTAAGTGCAAAAGCTAAAGCCGAACCCCATTTACCAGCCCCTATTACTCCTATTTTACTCACATCTACTCCCTATTAACTTCTCAAAATCAACTATATCTTTTTCATATCCAACAACTATAAATATATCGCCATTTTTAATTGGATGATGTTTAGCTTTAGCCGAATATATAAACTCTGTAAAATGATCTTCATTAACCACAGATATAACAATTATACCGTGTTGTTCACTCCAATCTATCTCTGATGGATATTTTTCTTTAAATATATGATGGTTTTTTACTTTTATTTGTGCTATTTGCAAGTCACTTTGTTCATATAAAATATTATGTAAAACTTCTGTAACTATCGGTTTTTCTAACATCTCAACAATTACATTAGCTGTTGTTTGAGTAAGAGGCACAACTCTTGATGCACCAGCTAACTTCAGTTTTGTAGCACTCTCTTTATCTTTAGCAAGTGCAATGATACTTAGATCTTTAAAAGTATCTCTCAAAGATATAGTTAAAAATATATTTTCAGCCATATCTTCTAGTGTACAAAAAGCAACACACTCATTAATATCAACCTGCCTATTTAAATCATCCCAATTATCTGTTAAATCAAAAGTGGATACTTTATAAGTTGTATTGTCTTTATC
>WFPU01000173.1 GCA_015487435.1 Sulfurimonas sp. | reverse complement strand
TGTAGCTCGAATTAACATATTTTCTTATAGTAGCTTGTGTTTCATTATTTTCATTTAAAAAGATATTGTTGTATATACTATCTCTACTCTCTTGAGCTGTGAGATTAAATAGAATAATTAAAAGCAAATATACAATTCTTTTCATTTTAAACTCTTTTTATATTTTATTGTAGAACACCATCTAGTACAGGAACAAAATCACACTCTTCAAGCTCTTCTTTGTGGATGTTGTTTCCAATCTTTCTAAATCTTGTAATAACTTGTTTATCTCCAACTTGCATGGGGGCTAGTAAAATTCCATCATCGCTGAGTTGTTCTAGTAGTTTAGACGGAATTTCTTTCGCAGTTGCTGAGAAAAGAATTCTATCATAAGGAGCGTATTGTATCCAGCCGTTTTGTCCATCATCAAGGCGTGTGTGGACATTATGAATGTTTAAATCACGAAATCGTTTTTTTGCTTCACGAATCAAAGGCTCTATTCTCTCGATGGAAAAAACACCACGAAAAAGATGAGATAAAACAGCAGCTTGATAACCACTTCCACAGCCAATCTCTAAAACTCTATCTGCACCTTGGGGCATAAGATATTCACTCATTTTAGCAACAGTTAGAGGGGAACTTATAAATTGTGATGCACCAATTGGCAGGGCATCTAACTTATAAGAATTTTGTTTAAATCCATTAGGTACAAACTCTTCGCGCGATGTTTTAGCAATTGCATTTTTCACTTCATCACTTAATTTAAAAATTTTGCTACACTCTTGTGCAAGTTTTTTTGTTTTAGTAGCTGTTATTCTATCCAATTCCTACATCCATATATTTTCTCATTTTTTTAATCTCTTTAGTATCATATGGTATCTCTAAGCAAGGCTTATTCCCGTTTCTTTGTTCTACTCCAAAAGGTGTGATTATGCCACTCATTCCAGTGCAATCTTCATTTTTAGAATCACTTGCAATTACATAACATTGGTTTATAATAGCTAAAGCGTTTGTTAGTGTTTTAAAGTTTTCTTTTCTTAAAACTCCCCACCAAGATGGAATTGCAACTATATCAGCGCCCTCTAGTTTTTGCCATAATTTTTTAAAACGAAGTTCAAAACAGATAAGTAAGCCAATTTTTATACCATCAACTTCAACAATGTTTATATCATTTTCACTCCCGTGAGCCATATATTTATGCTCATCTCCAAATTTAAAAAGTTTAGCTTTGGCTTGTTCATAAACAACTTCGCCATTGAAAAATATTTTAGCAAAGTTATAAACTTCTTCACCTCGTCTCTCAAGTAGCGTTAAGATTATAATTTTATTTTGCGATACTTTTTGAAGCTCTCCTATAGCATGTGAAGCAAACTCCACCATCTCATCAAAATTATCATAATCATACCCAGTTAAACAAACTTCAGGAGCAACAACTATAGAGTTAGTTTGTGTTTGTTTTATAAGTGTTAGTAGTGTTTGTAAATTTTCTTCGTAATTGCTACTTGTAGTAAAGAGCAAAGAGTTTAAAGTGTAATTTTTCATTTATCTCTTTCTTCTAATTATATCTTAAAACTGTTCTAATAGTAATTTTAATTGAGACATCTGATTAATTAGAAACTATACCCTAAATCAAGTTTAGGGTGACGATAGTTTCGTCATTCTAGACTTGATTCAGAATCTAATAGCTAATTAAATTAGAGAGCCCAATTAATTTATATCGTCAATAGAGTAAAAAATTTAAAGATATATAGATGATAGTTAGTTGTTATATAAAGCAATAAAAAAACATAATGTTACTTAAGCCAATAGAATGAATTAGATTTTATTGTATAATTTCTCTATCAATAAACAAAGGCTAAGTCTTGTCTGATTCAAAAGATATAAAATTTGAAGATGCTGTAAGAAGTATGATGGTTCATGTTGGCGAAAATCCAGAGCGTGAGGGGCTTTTAAAAACTCCTGAGCGTGTTAAAAAAGCATATGAATTTATATTTGGCGGCTATAAAGAAGATCCAAAAGAGATACTTAAAGATGCACTTTTTACAAGTTCAAATGATGAGATGGTGCTTTTAAAAGATATAGAGTTTTATTCAACTTGTGAGCATCATCTTTTACCAATCATTGGTCGTGTTCATGTAGCTTATATCCCTGATGGGAAAGTAGTTGGGCTTTCAAAAATTCCACGCGTTGTAAATGTATTTGCTCGTCGTATGCAAATTCAAGAGCAATTAACAGAACAAATTGCAGACGCTATTATGGATACCATAGAGCCAAAAGGTGTAGCTGTTGTAGTTCAAGCTCGTCATATGTGTATGGAGATGCGGGGAGTTGAAAAAATTAACTCAACTACCACTTCTAGCGCACTTCGTGGATTATTTAAAAAAGATCAAAAAACAAGAGCTGAATTCTTCTCACTTATAAATTCTCCAACTGGAACGAGATACTAAACCACATATGCCATTTGCCTCATTAAAAAATAAAATCTCATCTGTTAAACATACTACACATTTTGGCGAGGTTGTAAAAATAAATGCAACAGTTATTACTGCTACTGGCTTAAATGTAAGTATTGGAGATATGGTAAAAATTGTCTCAAACTCAACAAATCAAAAAACAACAGGCATGGTAACAGAGATAGATGGCAAAACTTTTTTTATAACACCATTTAGTTTTGTAGAGGGATTTCGCGCAAAAGATAAAGTTTATTTAGATTCAAATGGATTAAATATCCCTGTTGGAGATGAACTGATTGGTCGCGTAGTAGACCCATTTATGCGTCCAATTGATGGAAAGGGTACTATTAGTCACACAAAATTAGCTCCAATTATAAAATCTCCAATAGCTGCAATGAAGCGTGGGATGATTGATGAAGTTTTTAGTGTTGGAGTTAAAAGTATAGATGGACTTTTAACATGTGGAAAAGGGCAAAAATTAGGTATATTTGCTGGAAGCGGAGTTGGTAAATCAACTCTAATGGGGATGATTGTCCGTGGTGCAAATACTCCGATAAAAGTAGTAGCCCTAATAGGTGAGCGTGGTCGAGAGGTTCCAGAATTTATAGAAAAAAATCTTGGTGGAGATTTGAGGAATACAGTTATTATTGTTGCAACATCTGATGATTCTCCACT
Organism: Sulfurimonas sp.; assembly: GCA_015487435.1. Lineage (GTDB taxonomy): Bacteria > Campylobacterota > Campylobacteria > Campylobacterales > Sulfurimonadaceae > Sulfurimonas. The sequence goes on along the minus strand of WFPU01000173.1, from coordinate 13,993 downwards.
TATGAGAAAGTATGGTGCATTTGCTGCTATGAGTGTAGCTGAACATTTTAAAGATCAAGGGCAAGATGTTCTTTTTATAATGGATTCAGTTACTAGGTTTGCAATGGCTCAGCGTGAGATTGGGCTTGCTTTGGGAGAGCCACCAACTTCAAAAGGTTACCCACCATCTTCGTTAACTCTTTTGCCACAACTGATGGAACGTGCAGGAAAAGAGGAGGGTAAAGGCTCTATAACTGCATTTTTTACAGTTTTAATAGAGGGTGATGATATGAGTGATCCAATAGCTGATCAATCTCGATCTATTTTAGATGGACATATAGTGCTCTCACGCGAACTTACAGACTTTGGTATATATCCACCTATCCACATCTTAAACTCTGCTTCTAGGGTTATGAGTGATATTACGACAGATGAACATCTAGAAGCAGTTATGAAGTTTAGAAGGATGTATACACTTTTAAAAGAAAATGAGATGTTAATTAGGATTGGGGCTTATGTAAAAGGAAGCGATGCAGAACTTGATGAGGCTATTGATAAAAAAGATATTATGGAATCATTTTTAAAACAAAAATCAGATGAACAAACAAATTTTGAAGAGACTATAAACTCACTAATTGCTATTGTCAATTAGATCGGAGTTAATCCAACTACCACGCATAACTCTATTGGTCCCGAATTCTTGAGTGATAGCTAGTTTTGATTTTGATTTTACTTCATATTTTTTACTTAAACTATTTATCTCTTGATCTAATCCAAACGTATCTATATAAAAATAGATAGTTTTTTCAGCTTTAGTGTATGTTTTTTTCAGAATATATGCTTTAATCTTAACATGAAAAGCTAGACGAAGAAAATCTCCAATCTTATCGCGTCTTTTTTCTAATTTAATCAATTCACCCAATATATTTTTTATCTCTTTCACATTGCCTTTTAGTGCAGAAATTTCACATTTTTTTGCTATATCATTCCAGTATTTATTTAGTAAGATACCAAGTTCAGTATCGTAAAGTAAGGGATGTTTATCTAGTGATTCATAACACTCTTTAAAATTGTCTTGTTCATAGTGAGCTTGTAACTCCTCAAAATGATTACACTTTTTATAAAGAATATTTATTTGGCGTTTTAGATGTAGTATATCATTAATTTTATCAAGAGCAGCTCTAGCAAATTTTATATCTCCTTTGTTGATAAGTTTGTCAATATTTAAAATCTGAATATCAAGCTCTTTGTTTATTGTGTCATAACTTGGAATTTGTTGTAAGATTTTATTTCTTGAAGCAAGTATAAAAGCTTTAATATAATCTTTTTTATTGGCAGCTATAATAAATTGGATAAATTCTTTGTTTTGTTTTAAGATAAGCTCAATCATATCTTTTTTGGATGTTACATGAATATATCCACTTAAAAGAGCCTTCGCATTTTGGTTTTGCCCTAAAAGAAGTTGTCTCTGAGCATTTTTAAACGCATCTATCCAATTTTTTTCCATATTTTTATATATGGGAGTGTTTTTAAGCTCAGGAAATTTTACACACATCGCATAGCTCAAAACAATCTTTTTTTCTAAATAAAGCACTTTGAACCGGTTATAATTTTTAAAAGCGATAAATAAAGAACTTATCTCTTTTTGCTTAGATGGGATGTTTTTAAACATGCTTGTAAGCTCAGTAGCAAGTGTTATATTTTGGTTTATTAATGCCTGTGTAGCTTCATTATATATCTTATTATATAGTGATATTAATTTTAAGTGTTCAGCTGTATCTTGAAGCATAGGTTCGCGTTCTGCCAATTCAAATGCTTTATCTAAAGAGTTATGAACTATAAAAGATTTAAGCTTGCTAATGCTTGGTAATCTTACTTTTTTAATTGTGCCATCTTTTAATGTAGCAATAATAGTCTCATCATCTAAAGTAGCTATCCTAGTCACTATATTTTTAAATTCCACATAGTTGTTATGGGTAATTTTATAGTTTTTTATATCTATTATGGTGATATAGTTTGTGTTTGAGCAAAGCATAATAAAGTTAGAATTTGGCATTATAACTATCTGTCTTATTCTGTTTAATGGGGTAATAATCTCTTTTAATATTTTTTTATTTTTTATAGAAAATATTTTAACCACGCCATCAAAATTACCACTGATTAATGTGTCATTATCTAAAAAACAAAGTGCATTTGTACGAGAACGACCATTGTTAAGAGCTATTTTATTTGCACGAGAAAATATGTCAATAACTACTATTGTCCCACCAAAGCCACTAGCGGCAAGTTTATTTTCATGCATAGCAAATGCACTTACAAAATTTTGTCTTATTTTTGCTCTATCTGCTACTTCATGTGGAAAAGAACATAATCGTGCGAGTAAGGAACCGCTATTGAATCTGTATTGAAGCACCCTGCCGTTTTTGCTTCCAGCGATTAGATATTGAGAATTGTCATCAAATATAAGAAGTTGTATCGATTCTCCATCTGTGTTAATAGTTTTAAGTATATTTTTTGATCCAAGATGAACAATGTAGATGATTTTGTCATTTGCAAAAGCAAGGAGTTGGCCACTGTTATCAAAACAGATAGCAGTGGTAGATGAGTTTAATCGAACGTTTGCGAAGTTTAATTTTATGCTACACTCTTCAGCAGAACATATTTTAGCGCCATGAAGTTTTGTTGCAAATGCGATTCTTCCATCTCGAAGAACTTTAAGTGATGTGACAAATGATCTAGCTTTGACACAATCTAAAATTTCAGGCATTTGCACTCCGTAACATTATTATGAGATATTATAAGAAAAAAAAGATAAATTTGAGCCAATTAATACAATTTATTAATTAAAAGTTGAATATTTATTAGATTATTCCACTCATTTTTATTAACGCTGTAGCTACATGTCAGTTTTCTATTTTTAGGAATTTCTAAAACCTGTTTAAAAAGTATAAGCTCTAATGTCTTTGTCTCATGTTGATTTTGTCTAATAATAATTTTAGAGTGATTTTTTTCTTTTCCAAAAGTTTTTACTTCAATTATCTCTGCATCTTTTATTAAAAATGTTGGACGCGGGTTTGCCTCACCAAATGGTTCAAAACTATCAAAGATATTTAGCAGTTCTAAATCAATTGAAGATGTCTCTAAGATACCCATAACATCATCTTTGGGGATAAAGTTTTTATCACATATTTTCATAGCACTTTGATTTATAGCATCTGAAAACAACTCTATATCTTTTTGTTCAAGTCCAAGACCAGCTGCCATCTTGTGTCCACCAAATTTAGTTAACAAGTGTTCATTTTCTTTGATGAGTTTATAAATGTTCACATCCCCAACACTCCTTCCACTCCCTTTTGCTATACCGTTTTCAATGCTTAGTACTATACTTGGTAAACCAAACTTATCAACGAGTCTTGCTGCAACAATTCCAACAACACCCTCATGCCAATTTTCTCCGCATGCTACTATAACCTTTTGATGATTTGTAGAGTTTACGTATTCAATCGCATCTTTAGTCGTTTGTGCCTCAGTCTCTTTTCGTAAATCATTTAATTTACCTAGCAGTTCAAATTGTTTATATGCTTTGTTAATATCAGTAGCAGTAAAAAATTCTAAAGCTATATGAGCATCCTCAAGCCTACCTGCTGCATTTATCCGTGGAGCTATTTGAAATGCTATATCTTCACTGCTAATGGATGAGTTATTGATAAAATCACGAATTATTATAGAACTTGGTCGAGTTGAGGTCAGTAAAATTTTTAAACCCTCTTTTACAAGTGTTCGATTGATGTCGATTAGTGGCATGATATCTGCGATTATCGCAATGCTCAACATATCTAAAAAAGCGCGCATATCTATATTTAGATTTAATTCTTTTTTCACAAGTCCTAAAAGCAACCATGCAACTTGGGCACCACAAATCTCACTAAAAGGATATTTACATGTAGGAAGTTTAGGATCAACTATTGCGTAAGCTTCTGGTAATACTTCAGATGGAGTATGGTGATCAGTGATGATTAACTCAATACCCCTTTTTTTACAAATTTGTGCAGCTTCTATAGCAGAGATACCATTATCAACAGTGATAATTAAATCTGTATCAATCTTCTCTAGTACACTTGGAGAAACACCATACCCATCTTTAAAACGATTTGGAATAATTGCTTCAAGAGGATATGGAATCTGCCTAAAAAAGTCAATCATAATGGCAGTTGAAGCAACACCATCTACATCATAATCCCCAACAAGGGCTATTTTTTTATTTTCCCTTATAGCTTGTGCAATTTTTTTAGCAGCTTTTTCTCCATCTTGAAGTAGAGCAGGGTTTGGAATATGAGAGAGTTTTTTATCTTGAGTTGTAAATCTTAAAGAAAGTAGCTCCACAAGAGCTGACTTGTCTATAATTGGGATATTATTATTCAGCACTCAAACTTGCTTTTACAAAAGCTAAAATAGATGGATTTGGAGTTTGAAGCCTTGAAGTAAATTCAGGGTGGAACTGAACACCTAAGAACCATGGGTGTCCCGCTATCTCTACAGTTTCGATTAAGCCATTGGATTCACCAGTAACTATCATACCAGCTTTTTCTAATTGTTCTCTATATGCAGGGTTTGCTTCATAACGATGACGATGTCTCTCAAAAATAGTTTTTTTGCCATTATATGCTTCTCTTAAGATTGAGCCCTCTTTTGTATCACAAGGGTACTCTCCTAGTCTTAGAGTTCCACCCATTGGTGATTTATGAGTTCTAATCTGAGTCTCCCCATTTTGGTCTAAAAAGTTGTCAATAAGATAGATCATTGGATGTGGTGTTTCTTCGTCAAACTCAATAGAGTTAGCATCCTCTAAATTAAGTACATTTCTAGCATATTCTACAAGTGAGAGTTGCATCCCTAGACAGATTCCAAGATATGGAACTTTATTTTCTCTAGCATACTCAATTGCAAGTATTTTACCCTCAACTCCACGATTTCCAAAACCACCAGCAACTAAAACAGAATCACAATCAGCTAAAAGAGCCTCTGCTCCCTTTTCTTCTATCTCTTCTGAATCAACCCAGTTGATTTCAACTCTAGTATCAAGATGTGCTCCACAGTGAATAAGAGACTCTGTTAAAGATTTGTATGCTTCTTTTAGCTCAAGATATTTTCCTACAAAACCAACAACTGTTTTTTCTTTAGGTTGAACAATTTTTTTAACTAAAGTATCCCATTTTTCCATATCTGGATTTAGCTCTCCAAGTTCAAGCTCTTTTGCAATAGGTTTTAAGATATTTTGCCTTAAAAATGTAACAGGAATATCATAAATCGTTGATGCATCAAGTGCTTCTATTACAGAGTCTTGTGAAACATCACAGCTCATAGCAAGTTTTTTCTTGAAAGTTTTAGGAAGGGTATTTTCACTTCTTGCAATAATCATTTGTGGAGTAATCCCAATACGACGAAGCTCTTGAACCGAATGTTGTGTAGGTTTAGATTTAAGTTCACCTGCGGCTTTAATGTATGGAATTAATGTAACATGAATGAAAAATGTTCCAGCAACTTCATCATCATGTTTCATTTGGCGAATAGCTTCCATAAATGGAAGTCCTTCGATATCTCCAACAGTACCACCAAGCTCTACAACTAAGATATCATGACCCTTTCCTGCAAGTTTAATACGATTAACAATCTCTCCAACAATATGGGGAATAACTTGAATTGTTTGACCAAGATAGCCACCAACTCTCTCCCTCTCAATAACAGAAGAGTAAACTTGACCCGTTGTAAAGTTAGAAGATTTTAAATATGAGGAGTCTAAAAATCTTTCGTAGTTTCCGATATCTAGATCGGTTTCAGCACCATCTTTTGTAACAAAAACTTCACCGTGTTCTAGTGGTGACATAGTTCCTGGGTCTACATTAATATATGGATCTATTTTTAACATACCAATTTTTTTACCAGAGTGTTTCAAAAGAGTACCAACACTAGCAGCTGTAATACCTTTCCCGAGGGAACTTAAAACCCCACCAGTAACAAAAATGTATTTAGTCATGCAAAAAACTCCATATATAAAATAATTATGCAATTATATAACAAATCCACTTAAAATATTCAGCTATAATTATCAAAATAAAATAATTTAGGAAATAGAATGGATGAAGCCCTATTTGTAATAGTAGTAGCATTAGGAATATCAACATTGCTTAATATCTTTTTAAAACGCATAGGTGTTTCACAAATTATTGGTTATCTTTTAACCGGTCTAATTTTAGTTTATACATTTGACTTAAGGGATGCAGACCATAGAGTTACACTAGAACATATTGCCGAATTTGGGATAGTATTTTTAATGTTTACCATTGGGTTAGAGATATCGTTAGGCAAGATGAACAGTATGAAAGCAGAAATTTTTGGCAATGGTTTTATGCAAGCAACACTTACTGCTATCGTGTTTATAATAATTTGTTTTTATCTATTTAATTTAGATTTTATTAGCTCTCTTATTATCTCAACAGCATTTGCACTCTCTTCAACAGCAGTAGTGCTTAGTTATTTGAAATCTTCAAAAGAGATTTATACACCTTATGGACAGCGCTCTACAGGTATATTGATATTTCAAGATATCGCTGTTATTCCTATTTTGATTTTGATAGGATTTTTGATTAGTGGTGGCGATGAATCAGTTTGGAGTATTGTACAAAATACAGCGTTAAGTGCTTTTATTGTTGTTGGATTATTGTTTGTAGTTGGTAGAAGAGTAGTATCATGGTTACTTCATTTCTCAGCTGCTTCAGATGTTGATGAATTTTTTATGGGCTCTGTACTATTTATTGTAGTGGGAGCTTCTGTCCTCGCTTCATTTTTTGGATTTACATATTCGCTTGGAGCATTTGTTATTGGTATGATCATAGCTGAAACAAAATATCATCATAAGGTAGAGTATGATATAGCTCCATTTAAAAATATATTATTAGGTACATTTTTTATTGTAGTTGGTATGAAGATTGATGTTTTATACTTTATAAATAACATATTCCTTATCATTGGTATTTTTGCTCTTGTTCTCGCATTAAAAACATTAATAACATATATGGTTGTAAAATCTACATCACCACATACAACTGCATTAAAAACAGCACTGGCCCTTTCTCAAGTTGGAGAGTTCTCATTTGTAATTTTTGCAGTTGCAAGTTCTGGTGGGCTTTTAGATAAAGATTTAGAATCATTACTAATTTTAATAGTAATTTTTTCAATGATGGTAACGCCATTTTTTATATCAAAAATAAATAATTTTGTTGATTCATTTGTTAAAGATGACACCATCTATATAGATACAGCTTTAGCAAAAGGGAGAAAAAATCATGTAGTTGTTTGTGGATACAGCATTGTTGGTAAATTTGTTGCTAAATATCTTGATAATATTGATGCCTCTTATTTAGTTATTGATAACTCGCCTAAGCATGTAAAAGAAGCAATGGATGAAGATAAAGAAGCTTATTTGGGGGATATGTCAAAACTTCCAATTTTAGAGGCTTTAAATGTGCAAGAGGCCGCTGCTGTAATAGTTACTCTTGATAATATAAATAAAAAACGTGCTATCTGTGAAGCAGTTTTAAAGCATACAAAAAATATAAACCTTATTGTAAAAGTGGTATCTCACGAGGAAAAAGAAGCTCTAAAAGATTTAGATATTACAGTTGTAGTGGATGGAAAACTAGAAGTTGGGCGAGTATTAGTTGAGAGCATGGTTAGCTGTCAATTAAAGTATTAGTTACCGCGACTTCCTGGTTTAATAGCTTCACTTCCATCTTTACAAAGTGGACAAGCATTTGGTGCAAAGATTTCAAATGTGAAATCTTTAAGTGTAAAAAATGGAATATCTTGAGGTAACTTACAGTTTGGCTTAGTTTCAATATTACTGTTTTCGTGTTTACAAAAACCACGATTAGCCAATGCTGCAACTCCAACAATTTTACCACCAAGAGATTCAATGACCTTTGCTGCTTCCATTGCAGAACCACCAGTTGTAATGATATCTTCACATATCAAAACTCTCTCACCCTCTGCTATTTCAAAACCACGACGAATATCCATCTCGCCATTAACTCTCTCAGCAAAGATAGAGCGAACATTAAGGGCAGTAGCTAGTGCAAAACCAGCTATTAGTCCACCAAGTGCAGGTGCACATACAGTATCTATCTCTAAGCCACTAGCTTTAATTTTAACCGCAAGTGCTTCAGCTAGAAGTTTAGCAGTTTTTGGATCTTCAAGTACTTTTGCAGATTGTAAGTAATATTGAGAATGGTTTCCACTGCTAAGTTTGAAATGTCCATCTAAAAGAGCGTCAGCATCAATATAGATTTTTTTTACATCCATATTTATACTTTTAGTATTTCTGATTCTTTTTCTTTTAAGATGGAATCAATTTGTATTGTAAATTTGTCAGTGATTTTTTGAATTTTATCTTGAGCAGACTTAGACTCGTCAGTCGTAATCTCTTTATCTTTTTCAAGTCTTTTAATTTTATCATTCGAGTGTTTTCTATCATTTCTTACTGAAACTTTAGCATCCTCACCCATACTTTTCATCTTTTTAACAGCATCTTGCCTTTGTTCAACTGTCATAGGAGGGAAAAATAGTTTAATTAGTTCACCATCATTATTTGGGTGAACACCAATATTTGCAGCACTAATTGCAGTCTCAATATTACCTAAAAGATTTTTTTCCCAAGGATTAACTACAATTGTAGTAGCATCAGTAGCTAGTACTGACCCAACTTGGTCAAGTGGCGTAGGTGTTCCATAATAATCAATTTTTACATTATCCAAAACAGCAGTAGTTACCTTACCAGTGCGAAGAGTTTTAAACTCTCTTTGCATATGCTCAATACTCGAACTCATTTTTGTTTCACATTCGTTGTAAATTTCGTTTAACATTGAATTTTCCTATTTTGTAGTGTTTGTTTCTGTTGTTACTGGAGCACTAGGAGCTATTACATTTGTATTTTCAATCATATCATCAACTACTGATGATTGAGCATCTTGTGAGTACATATAACCTAAAGTAACTGTATTAACAACAAGTAAAAAACCAAGTGTGAAAGTTATTTTTGCTAAAAAACTGTTAGGACCTTTTGCTCCAAATACTGACTCATTAGAGCCACTGTATGCGCCAAGACCTATGCTTGAACTTTTTTGTAATAGTATAGCGATAGTCATAATTATCACTAAAACTATTTGAACAATAACTAATAAGTCAGTTGTCATTTATATATTCCTGTTTGGCTTGTGCCATATTAAAGTGGCGAATTATACCCAAATAATTTTATATTACAAAATACGCTATAATTTGAAAAAATATTCTGGACAATAGATGAATCTAAAAAATACTATATTTATAATAATTATAATAATGTTTTTACTTCAAATGATGGTTTCAAAAGAAGATGCCAAGAAAAAAAATGGGCAATCCAAACCAAGTGTTGTTTTAAGTACATTTGCGCTTTATGATTCAGCAAAACATATAGCCGCAGACAGTTTAAACCTCTCAATGATTTTACCATTTGGCGCAGATGCTCATAGCTTTGAATTAACACCAAAAATTATGTCAAAAATTGAAGATAGCTCACTTTTTATTTTTAGTGGAGCTTCGCTAGAGCCTTGGATAGCTAGAATTCCTACAAAAAACAGTATTGATATGTCAAAGCATGTAAACTTAATAGCACTAGAGGGTGAGAGTTGTGAAGATGAAGATCATAAAGATCATCATCATGATGCTAGTTCTATAGATCCGCACTATTGGTTAGATTTAAAAAATATGATTATTATTACAAAAGTTCTTCAAAGTGAATTTACAAAAATATTACCAGAAAATAAAGAATTATTTCAAAAAAATGCAGATAAATATTCTAAGATGTTAAGTAAACTTGATAAAAAGTATAAAAAACAATTTAGCTCATGTAAAAAAGATACAATTGTAGTAAATCATAATGCTTTTTCATATTTAAGCAAAAATTATGGTTTTAAAGTAGAATCATTAAGTGGTTTGTCTCCACAAATGATGCCATCTCCAAAAAATATAAAACATATTCATGAAACTATAAAGGAGCATAATATAACAACTATATTTTTTGAAAGTTTTGTTAGTGATAAAATAATAAAATCTATCGCGAATGACTTAGATGTTACAATAGATGTATTACAGCCATTAGGAAATATTACTAAAGATGAAATTGGCAAAAACTATATAGATATTATGGATATAAATATACAAAAAATTACAAAAGCTTTGGAATGCCAATAGATGCCAACTAATTTTAAAGTTCCAATTTTTGATGTAAAAAATCTTAGTTATGAAATCAACGGAGTAAATATACTTTCAAACATCTCTTTAGAAATTTTTAATGCACAATATATTGCAATTATTGGACCAAATGGTGGGGGTAAGACTACACTTGTTCGTATGTTGTTAGGACTTGATAAAGCAAGTTCTGGAGAGATTAGAATTTTTGGAAAAAAGCTAAAAGATTTTAAAGATTGGTATAAAATTGGTTATGTCCCTCAGCGTGCATCCCATGTTGATGCAAATTTCCCAGGGACTGTTTTAGATATTGTAAGTATGGGGCGTACATCTCAAAAAGGATTCTTCGCAAAAACTACAGAAGAAGACAAAGAAGCAGTAGATAGTGCAATGCAAAAAATGGATATAGTTGATTTAAAAAATAAGATGATAGGTACTCTCTCAGGAGGACAAAGACAAAGAGTAGTATGTGCTCGTGCACTTGCTTCAAAACCAGAAGTTTTAATTTTAGATGAGCCAAATACTGGAGTAGATGCAATATCTCAAAATAGATTTTACTCTTTACTTAAAGAGTTAAATAAAGTTCAAAAAATAACTATTGTTTTTATAACACACGATGTTGGTGTAATAGCTGATGATATAGCTAGATTATTTACAGTAAATCAAAAACTTACCACTTGTAATAATCCAAAACAGGCTTTAAGTTGTAAAGAGATGAGTGAGCTTTATGGTATAGACGCACATCTGCTTCATAACCATAAACATGGGCATTAATGTGTTAGAAATATTTGAATATGAATTTATGCAAAGAGCTTTTTTAGCTGGGATGATTATTGCAGTACTAGCATCTGTTAGTGGGACATTTATTGTACTTCGTAGATATTCTATGATTAGTGAGACATTAGCTCATTCTGCTTTAGTTGGGGTTGCGGTTGGTATAGTTGCTGGCTATAATCCTTTATGGATGGCTGTAATAGTAGCAATTATCTCTGCTTGGATTATAGAGTATCTTCGTGGGCATTTTTCTCTGTATTCAGATGCAATTTTAGCGATTATGCTCTCTGGGTCATTAGCTATAGCAGTAATTATAGTATCTCTAGGGGGAGCTTTTAACAACTCTCTTTTTTCATATCTATTTGGCTCTATTCTTTCTGTTAGCAAAGAGGATGTTATCACTATTTTTGTTTTTGGCTCATTAGCGCTAGGTGTGCTTTTACTCTATGCAAAAGAGCTTTATTTTATAGCGTATGATGAAGAGGTTGCACAAGTTAGTGGAATTAAAATAAAGTTCTTAAATTTTTTATTGGTAACGGTTGTGGCTATCATCATTGCGTTGTCTATTAGAGTAGTTGGAAGTTTGCTTATAGGAGCTTTGATGGTTATTCCAACTATTTCAGCTTTACAGTTTAAATTAGGTTTTTTTAAGACCTCAATACTATCGCTTGTATTTGCAATAATAAGTGTAGCATGTGGGATGATATTTTCTTATTATTTTTCATTACCTTCAGGTGCTACTATTGTCTTATCGGTTTTAAGTATCTTTATATTATCTTTAGCAGTAAGTAAAAAATGAAAATAAGTACAGAATTTTCAAAGTATGCAAACTCTTATGGGAGATATAATGTTATTCAAAACAAAGTTATAAAACACCTTTTAAAGAAAAATTTCCATAAACCAAAAAATATTTTAGATTTAGGATGTGGGGATGGAAGTTTAGTAAAAAGTATAGATTGGAAATATAAATACTTTACTGGTGTTGATTTTGCTAAAGGGATGCTTGAGCTTCATCCAAAATCAAAAAAAATTCAATGTATATATGGTAACTTCAATGATAAAACATTGTTTGAATCACTTAAAACATATAATTATGATTTTATATTTTCAGCTTCAGCATTACAATGGGCAACTGATATAGAGGAGGTTTTTAAAAATATTAAAAATCTTGAAGCACCCATCTCTTTAGCTATCTTTACATCAAATACATTTAAAAGCATAAATGAAACAGCAAAAATAGATTCTATTTTAAAAAGTGCAGACTATATAAATAAATTACAAAAAAAATATTTTAATGCTGATTTTGAAGTTATAAACTATAAATTAGAGTTTGATAACACTAAAGATATATTTAGATATATAAAAAAAAGTGGGGTAAGTGGTTCAAGGAATGTGCTTAGTTATAAACAAACAAAAGAACTTATAAAAAATTATCCTATATCTTATTTGGAGTTTGAGGTTGTGTTTATTACTTCTTTTTCTGCATCGTAAAGCTCATATCTTATATGTTTAAAATTTTCACTTTGTTTAGCGTCCTCTAACTTAAAAAGCTCTTCTAAAACACGGGCACTCTCTTGAGCCCTTTTGAAGTTAGCTATAACTATAGAGTTTAAGTTAGTTCTATTTAGTTCACTCTCAATACTTGGACGAAGTACATCGTTTATACTATCGCGATGTTTTAGTAAAGCATCAGTGTTTTCATATATAGCTAAGTGTCTAAGTGATTTGAGTTTTTTTGAAAGTATTTTGTTATTGTATAGATAGCGCATAAGGTCTTCTACAACTCTTATACCTTCTTTAAGGCGGTTTAGATTTGCATCAATCACCCGATAGATTTCAGGAGAAAGATGCAAAGTAGATGACATATTAGTCATCACCTTTAAACATACCAAACAGGTGAAGAAGTGCAGTAAAGATATTTAAAAAGTCTAAGTAAAGTGCAATAGCTCCATCAATAGGAGTTTCATAACCACCGCGCATAATATTTTGAGTATCATATATAACCAAGATACTAAATAAAAATACTACAGCTCCAGATATGCCAACAGCAAGCATAGGATTACCAATAAATAAATTTACAACAGAAAAACCAATAACTACAAATAAAGCTATCATTAAAGGTTTTCCATAACTGGTAAAATCTTTTGTTGTCTTAATTGCATAAAAACTCATTGCACCAAACACAACAGAAGTCATAGCAAAAGCATTACCAATTACAATGCCACCACCACTCATTCCAAGTGTTTTTGAAAGTAAAGGTGCAAGCATAAGACCTGTCATAAATACAAAACTAAACATAACTACAAGATTAATTCCTGGTTTATGTTTTACAAAATGCAAACCTATTAGTAAAGCAATTTCTAGTATAAATAGAGGAATGAAATAAGCCGCAATAGTTCCAGCTAGAGGAACACCAACATAAGCACCAACGGCACCGGCCATCATTGAAGCAGCAAACAGTTTGTAAGTTTCTTTTACAAAAGTAATTATTTGCGTTTCATCCTTGGCAGGATTTTTAAATCCAAAAGCATGTTTTGTTCTTGCATAGTCACGATCATATAGTCCCATAAATTATTCCTTATATATGTAATATTGAAATGTATTCTACATATAAAAGGTAAATATAAAGAAACAACGCTTTGGGATAATTAATTTAATGAAGAAATTATAAAAGTTGATAACTATATAAACAGTAAGATTTTTTTCTATAATTCTCTCCAAAAGTTAAGCCACATCAAAGCAACAGTTGTCTATAATTCCCATCCACAAACACAGAGACCTTATGTTTAGGACTTAAAAACGGAAGTTTAAAGATGTTTGAGATCATTGAAAACTAAGCAAGTAAACAGATGGATGACTAACAAAATAGTTAGCGTTTATATAAAGTTTACTTTATAAACACAATAACAACAACCGTCTATTCTATTTATACCCAATTGGGTATCTATAGTATAGATAC
>WFPU01000172.1 GCA_015487435.1 Sulfurimonas sp. | reverse complement strand
GATTATTGAACAGGCTAAAGCTTTTATATTTTAATGGGGATTGGTATTATTAGCTATAATCAAAAATAAACAGGAGATATAATGCCTCACTTCATGATAAATTGTTCCCAAAGTATTTTAAAATTACATTCCGAAGAGGAAATAATTGAACAAGTCCATTCATCTGCTGTTTCTACTGAGCTATTTAATAAAAATGATGTAAAGGTAAGAGTTAATTTTTTCAAGAAATATTCTACAGGTGTTAAAAAAGAAGATTTTATTCATGTATTTGCGAATATTATGGAAGGTAGAACTATTGAACAAAAAGCAAATTTATCCAAAACGATAGTTAAAGATTTAGCTTTGATGTTTTCATCAGTTCCCCATATTGGAACTAATGTGATTGAATTTGAGAGGGCAACTTATTTCAATAAAAATATGCTTGACCCAAACTATCAATTTTCAATGCCCATAGGAAATATCCTTGGGGTGCAAGTTCAGAATGACGAAAGTTCGAGTATATAGTCATTCCGTGCTTGACACGGAATCTAGTTTTTTGGTTATGCAAGAAGTCTATTTAATAAACTCCACAACACTTTCAAACTCTGAGCGTAGTTGTTCAGATTGCTCATTTACTCTATATCCAAAAGGCAGTATCATTGCTACTTGATATTTAGTTGTATCTAACTCTAAAACTTTTTCAACATTATTTTTTTCAAATCCCTCTATCGGACAAGAGTCAATCCCAATAGCTGCAGCAGCATTCATCATATTTGCAGATGCTATGTAAGTTTGTCTTGCACTCCATTGATATATTTTCTCATCACTACTTAAAGTGTCACTAAGGTGTGAAGCGTAAAGTTCAATAAATGCATCTAATTTATCTTGTGGTAAGTTACGACGCATTAATTGCGACTGAACTACCCCATTTTCTATTTTTAGTGTATTAATTCCAGCTAAAACAATTACTAAATGTGAACAGGTTGTAATTTGGGGCTGATTCCAACAAAATGGTCTTAATTTTTCTCTTAATTCATCATTTGTAATTACTAAAAACTTCCATGCTTCCATACCAAATGAACTAGGAGATTTTCGTGCTACCTCTAAAATATAGTGCATATCTTCATCACTTATCTTTTTAGTTTCATCAAACAATTTACAGGCATGCCTAAAGTCCATAATCTTTAAAAATTCTTCTTTTTTATTCATCTTTTTTTCCTTTTTTTAATTGAAAACCATGTCTAAATAATAAACTAGATTCTGGGTCAAGCCCAGAATGACCATCATGGCATCATTCTGAACTTGATCCAGAATCTATAATTTCATATAAGTCCTAAACCATAGATAGCTGTAATTCCTAAAGTGTAAGCCGCAAGAAGCCAGACATTCCTAGGGTTTCCTGAAAGTTTTGGTGTTTTAATCTCTGACACATTCAGTATTGCAAGCCCTACACCACTAATATATAAAATGATTGTAAAAGTTCCCGTACTCACAAAAGCCTCTAGTAAAAACACAGATACGAGTATCAAACTATTGTTATCCAGAGCTAGTCCAGTATATTTTGTTCCACCAGCTAAACCGTATGTACTAAAATAGCTTAACCTTATTGCAGCAGCACCCATCATAATAAATGCTCCAACTAAAAATATAGGCTCGAATTTTCCATAACTTAAAAGAAGGATGGCAGGAGTTACACCATAACTCACTATATCTATCACAACATCAAGTTGCCCTCCAAATTTTGCATCCGTGGCAGTTCGTCCTTTAAGTCTTCGTGCAACCAGTCCATCCGCCCAGTCAAAAGCAACAGCCCATACCATTCCAATCATTGCGATAGAGTAGATACCTAAAATAGAGTAATAAATAGCAAGTAATGTACAGGCTAATCCTGCAAGTGATAATAGATTTGGTAGATCTTTAATATAAGATAAAATTGCAGGTTGTTGTATCTCTATGGTTGTAGAGTTTTTTTTTAACATAAAATGAAGTCCTTTGGGGGTAAGTATATTTTAAATAGTAGCAAGTATTTAGCATAAGAGTGGTATTATACCTAAATCATATTACTAACTGACCTCATATACTATATAGTATCCCCATAGTTAATGCTCTCATTTTAAGTTTAATAATATTTGTTAGCTCTATTGTGCTTTAAATACCACAATAAAAAGAGTTTTTGAACAATTAAATATAGTGTATTAAGTCAGTTGTGTACTAAAGGAGATTAGATTATGATTATATATACTGTTGGTACTTTTGATTTGTTACATGTGGGTCATTTAGCTTTGCTCGAATATTGTAAAACATTGGGTGATAAGTTTGTAGTTGGTGTCGCTTCTGATGAAGTTGTAAATTCTTACAAACTTAATGTTCCTGTTATCCCTCTAAGTCAACGAATGGAGATGCTAAAAGCTCTAAAATGTGTAGATGCTGTTGTATCTTATGATGAACTTGAATATGTAACTAATTGTAAAGAATTGAATATTGATATTTTTGTGATTGGAGAAGATTGGGGAGACAAACCTCATAATATTGCAGTGGAAAAATATCTAAAATCAGAAGGAAAAAAGTTAGTTCAAGTTAGCTATAATCCCAAAACTTCATCTACAAAAATAAAACAAAATGTCATAGCTCAAACTCAGAAGACTAAATATATGACATATACTGTTGTTTAAAAAATATGATAAATATTTCTAATATGCATTTCATTAAACTTAATCATCTTTTCATATAAGGATTAAGTTTTAAAAGTATCAAATCCGCAAACATATTTCCAACTAAAGTTAAAAATGCCGTTATCATTAATGTACCCATAATTATTGGATAATCTCTACTTAATGCAGAGATAAAAAAGAGTTGACCCATTCCATCAATTGCAAAAATTGACTCTAAAATAACACTCCCACCAATAAGCCCTGGCAACGATAATCCTAGAAGTGTAACTATTGGCGGTAATAAATTTGGGAATATAAAGAAACGAAGTAGCTCGCATTTACTAAGCCCACGAGAGAGAGCAAAATAATAATAATCACTCTTTAATATCTCTAAAGTAAGTGAACGCACATATATAATCATACTTCCAAGCCCCACAAATATCATAACTCCAACTGGTAAAACCAAGTGCCAAGCCATATCTGTATAATACTCAAATCCAACTTTTTCCTCAACAGAATGAAGTCCTGCAATTGGGAACATATCTAAATTTAATGCAAAAAATATTATAAACAAAAGTGCCAAATAAAATGATGGCATTGAAAAAGAGATTAAAGAGATTTGACGAATTATATAATCTGTTTTTTTTTCATAATTTAGGGCTGATTTTATACCAAGATAAAGAGATATTACAAATACCACAATTAGCGCTGTAAAATTCATAATAAGCGTAATTGGCAATCGTTTTAAAATTTCATCTGCTACATCTCCTCCTGTTACAAAAGAGATTCCAAAGTTAAATGAAAATATATTTATTACCCAGTCAATATATTGCTCTAAAAGTGGTTTATCAAGTCCATATACAGCTTTTAAGGCTTTAATAGCTTCATCTGTCATATTTGGATTTAATTCTCCGGCACTTAAAAAACTATTTGGTGCAGCATGAATTGCTAAAAATGATATTATGGAAATAATAAATAACATAAAAATTATATAGAAAAGTTTTTTGAGGATGTTTAACATAAGAGAATTATAACAAAAAAATATATAATACCAATCCCCACTAAATAGCAAAGAAGTGAATATTGTTTATTTTTTAAGTTATTAAAAACTTGTGCCTACTGTTAATACAATATTATCTTGATCATCAGCATTAGTATCACTATCAGCTGTAAAACCAACATAACTAAGGTCAAAATCAATTTTACCTAAAGATTTGCTAGCACCAATTGAGTAATCTTTACCAATATTTGTGTAAATACCAAAGTGTGCAGCTACTGTAAAATCTACAAGAAGAGGAGTTTGTGCATCAATTTCAATATAATCTTCTGCTTTTGAATCGTCAGTTTGTATACCTAATGAATATTTAGCATTTAGTGTTGTTGCTTCAAGTTCATATCCAAAACCAGCATATATTTCACCAAAATTATTTGCGTCAACCTGATTTGGATAAGTATATTGAATAAACCCTATATCGTAAGAAAAATTTGATACTTCATCAGCATATCCAAAATAAATATCTGCTTCTAAAGATGCTGTTGCATATTCAACATTTGAACCCCACAAACCGGCATATACACCTTTATAATCTAAATCAAATCCACCTTGAATAGCTGGACTATCATCAGTTTGACTCGTACCACGCCATACATAGTTACTTGTCATTGCTACATTAGCACTAACGCCTATATCTTTTGTAAAATCTGCAGCGAATGTTAGTGTTGTGACTAAAGCAGCTACTAAACTTAACTTAATTAATCTCATATTTTTATCCTTTTTTTATTTGAAGATTATTACATATTTAGTATAAAAACTAAATATGTAATTGAGGTTATTAATTAATTAAGACTTCTGATTAATTAGAAACTAGACCCTAAATCAAGTTTAGGGTGACGCTGACTCCGTCATTCTGGACTTGACCTAGAATCTAATTTATAACTAATCAGAGAGTTCAATTAGTTTCTAGTTTTTGTGCATCTTTAATCATACTACAAAAATTTTCTACATTTAAGGCACCACTCCCAACTAGGATACCATCAACCTCAGCGCATGCTAATATATCTTTTGCAGTATCTACCTTAACGCTTCCACCATACAAAAGTGGTGCTTTTGATTTTTCTTTTAATTTTAAATGGATGTTACTAATATCTTCAAGAGTTGGAGTTAAGCCCGTTCCAATTGCCCAAACCGGTTCATACGCAATGATTAAGTTTTTATACTTAGTATCTATACCTTCATATTGAAGCTCTAAATATTTCATCATAACATCTAATCCCTCTTCTCTAACTTCGAGTGGCTCTCCAACACAATAGATAATTTTAAAACCTAAGTTTTTATAAAAATTAAATTTTTCTATAATAGATTTTTGAGTCTCACCTAAAATATGACGACGCTCACTATGACCAATAAGGATAGTTTTAATTTTAAATTCTTCAAGTTGTTCAGTACCAATTTCGCCAGTAAATGCACCATTTTTTGTAGCATATGCATTTTGCACACCCTGAGCTACTTTCCCAACATGCAGATTTAAACTACTCTGTGCTGGAAAAACAAATATATCTTGTTTGCAACTAATAGTATCTATAAAATTTTCTACATCCATCATATAAGATATAGTTTTTTCTCTTGTTAAATTTGTTTTTAGGTTTGATGCAATAATCATTACTATCCCTCTTTTATCAATAAAGGTGCTACACCTGGAAGTATTTTTCCCTCAAGAAGTTCTAAAGAAGCTCCACCGCCAGTGGAGATGAAACTAATCTCTTCATCTAAACCTATTCTTTGAACAAGGTCAGCAGTATCACCACCACCAATAACTGTTGTAGCATAACTATCTGCTACAAAATGAGCTATTTTACTAGATCCACGTGCAAATTTATCCATCTCATAAACACCCATTGGACCATTCCAAAGAACTGTTTGAACATCATTAAGACCTTCGCGGTAAAGTCTAACAGTAGCTGGACCAATATCAAGACCCATCCAATTATCAGGAATCTCTTGAGCAGTCACTATTTTGCTAACTGCATCAGATGCAAATTTTTCTGCTACAATTACATCAACCGGCAGATAAAATTTTACTCCAAGTTTTTTTGCTTCATCCATAATTTTCTGAGCTTCTTCAAGCAAATCATCTTCAACTAAAGATGCACCAATATTATAACCCATCTGTTTTAAAAATGTAAATGCCATACCACCACCAATAAAAATTTTATCAACTTTTGGCAACAGGTTTACAAGCGCTTCTAATTTTCCAGAGACTTTGCTTCCACCAACAATAGCAGCAAAAGGACGAACTGGTTCATTTATAAGTTTAGCAAAAAATTTAATCTCTCTCTCAAGTAAAAATCCAGCAGCTTTATGAGAATCATCAAAAAACTTTGTGATCCCCTCTACAGATGAATGCGCTCGATGAGATACTCCAAAAGCGTCATTTATATAAAATTCTGCCATAGATGCTAATTTTTTTGATAACTCTTCATCATTTTGAGTCTCGCCACTCTCATAACGAAGATTTTCTAATAAAAGAACTTCATGTCGAGGTAGTTCTTGTGCCTTTTTCATAGCATCAACACCCACTACATCTGTTGCTAATTCAACATGGCGTTTAAGAAGTTGTTGAAGTCTACGAGCAACTGGTGCTAAAGAATATCTCTCTACCACTTCCCCTTTTGGTCGACCTAGATGCGAAGCTAAAATAACTGCACAATCCTGATCAAGACAATAGTTAATGGTTGATACAGCTGAACGGATACGTCTATCATCAGATATATTTCCAAATTCATCCATAGGCACATTAAAGTCACATCTAATAAAAACTTTTTTATCTTTTAAATCTAAAGATTTTAAGTGTAATAATTCCAAATTTATTTGTACAGTGTAAATCTCTTTGATGAGCAAACATCTTTATAAAAATGTTTAGCCAAAAAAGATAAAATTTTACTCTGCTTTCCTTTCATAATTTATTTTGAAATATGAAGAGCCATATCAATCAAACGCATTGAATAACCCCACTCATTATCATACCAAGCCATGATTTTAACCATGTCCCCACCAATAACCTGAGTTAAATCTTCTGCAACGATTGAGCTATACTCACAACCTACAAAATCTTGAGACACTCTCATCTCTTTATCCATTAGTAAAAGACCTTTAAGTCTTCCATCTGCAGCTTCATTAAAAATTTTTGTAACTTCCTCTTTTGTAGTTTGTTTTGATACAACAACATTTAAGTCAACCATAGACACATCAGGAGTAGGTACACGAACTGACTGACCATGTAGTTTACCTTTAAGTTGAGGCATAACAAGGCTTATTGCTTTTGCAGCACCAGTTGTAGTAGGGATCATATTTATAGCACCCGCACGAGCACGGCGTTTATCTTTTAAATGTTTAACATCTAAAATATTTTGATCATTTGTGTATGAATGGATAGTTGTCATCAGCCCTTTTTCAATTCCAAAAGCATCGTCTAAAACTTTAGCAACGGGACCTAAACAGTTTGTTGTACACGAAGCATTTGAAACTATTTTTTGACCAGCATAAAGTTCTTCATTTACACCCATAACAAATGTATCAGTTTGTGTATCTTTTGATGGAGCTGAAAATAAAACTTTCTCTACTCCATTCTCAATATGAATTTGAGCAGATTCTTGAGTTAAAAATACACCAGTACACTCTAAAACCATATCAGCGCCACAATCAGCAAATTTTAAATTTTTTGGATCACGGTCAGAAAACACTCTAATTTTATGAGAATCAATTGAGATATATTCATCATCAATTTGCTCAATATTTGAACTAAATGTACCATGAACAGAATCGTTTTTCAGAAGATATAACATCATATCCATAGTAGCCATATCGTTAATTGCCACTATTTCTACGTCACTCCTAGAAGCAGCTATACGAGCTACACAACGACCTATTCTTCCAAATCCATTAATTGCTATTTTTAGTGCCATAAAATATCCTGTATAAAATAATTAAGTAATTTTATCAACTTTAAGCTATAATTCGCATTAAATATGAAAACGATTGCACTATTTGGAGGTAGTTTTGACCCTCCACATATCGGACACGAGGCTATTGCAAAAGCTGCGCTAAATTTCAAAGATATACAAAAAGTTGTAGTTATGCCAACTTATCTTAACCCTTTTAAATCGATTTCTCACAATTCACACGAGGATAGATTCAAATGGTTAAATGAGATGTTTAAAGATTATAAAAATATTGAAGTATCAAGATTTGAGATAGACCAAAAAAAGAAAGTCCCTTCAATCGTTACTGTTAAACATCTTTTAAAAAAATATTTGAAAATATATCTTATCATAGGTGCTGACAACTTATCTACACTAAAAAAGTGGCATAAGTATGAAGAGCTAAATGAACATGTTATTTTCCTTGTCGCCTCAAGGGATAACATACGAATACCAAAGGGTTATTTAACTCTAAACATAGATGAAAAAATATCATCTACACAAATCAGAAGGAATAAATTGCAAACAAGAATAAAAAACATTACAGATGTATTAGATAAAAACAAAGCTGAATCTATAGAGGTTTTTGATTTAAAAGATAAAGATTATATTGTAGATTATGCGATAATAGCATCATCACTTGGTCCACGTCATACTATAGCATTACTAGAGCACCTTAAAAAAGGGATTAAACCTGCTGAGGCATTTAACAATGTTGATGAGAGTGGGGACTGGGTTGTAATAGATTTAGGTGATATTTTAATCCATATCATGACTCCTGAATATCGTGTTAAATACGATATGGAAACATTTTTAAGTGAGGTAGGTAGTTCTAAAAATTAAAATAAACTTCCCGCATGGAAGTTTTAAAAGTTTCAATCATTTAGCTAATTCTACTTGGCTTACCTCTTTGTCTTTTAAATATTTTTGCAATATATCTCCATAATCGTATATAGATGAGACATATTTAACTGGTTCACTTCCACGGGCATATCCATACTTTAAAGTGCGGTAGTATCTTTTTTGAGATAACAAAGGTAAAACAACTCTTAAGTCATTCCAAATATTTTGATTTAACCCGATCCTTTTTGCTAATTTTTGTGCATCATGAACATGCCCCATACCTATATTATACGCGGCTAAAGCAAATTTAAGGCGGTTTTCACCCTCTACCCCTTTAGGAACATTTTTTATCATCTGTTTTAGGTGTCTAGCCCCACCCATTATGCTTTGTCTTGGGTCAAGTCTATTTTTAACACCTAATTGTTTTGCTGTAGAAAGGGTAAGCATCATTAAACCACGCACCCCTGTAAAACTTTTAGCTCTTGGATTCCAATGTGATTCTTGATAAGACTGTGCAGCTATTAACTGCCATGGAATATCATATTTTTGAGCAGCCTCTTTAAAAAATTTTTCATATTTTGGTAGTCTTGATTTTATTCGCTTATTAAACATTTTTGTATCATAATAATCAAAAAATAAAATATAAGAGTAATAATGATCTTTCAAAGCTGCCATCTGACCTGTTTGATTATAACTATTCATCCAAGCATACATATCTGCTTCTAACTCATCCGCTCCATCTTTTAAAAGCCATGCTAACTGTTCTCGTCCACTTATTGTAAAAGCAAGTGCGATATCTGTAAGATACCTAAGATTTAAAGAGTAAATGTTTGAATCAGCTATAGTACAGTCTATAGTATGATTTGCTACTTGTTCTAGCAATTCTTCAGTTGAGTACTCCGATGAAAAAGTTGCATTTATATCAAAACCATCTTTTTGTAAAGATTTTATAGTTTCACTATAGCTTGTATCTTCTCCAACAACTATTTTTAAACCCTCCAAATCTTCAATATCCCTTGGAAACTTACCACTTCCAATCATACCTCGATGGCATATCACTTGTTCTCTTACTTCAAAATAAGATGGTCCAAAATTAAAACTTTTCATTCTCTGTGGAGTTTTTGCTAATGAAGCTGATGTAATATGAACATCTGGGTCTTTTGATAATTCTATAGCCTCTTTTATCGTGTTTGCAGGGATGATGTTTAATTCAACTCCCAAATGATCCGAATAAGCTTTTAATAGATCGTATTCAAAACCTTGGGGACCATTTACACCAATATAATATGTACTTGGTGCATTAAGTAATACTACATTTAATCTTTGATTCTTTTTTATTATCTCTAAGACACTTGGGTACATTATTTTATGTATTGGAGTATATCCTGAATGAGAAATCCATCCAAATACAAATAGCGACATTGAAAACAGTATAAACAAAACAAATTTTATTCGTTTTCTTAAACTCATTAATCTTTTCATTACTACTAGTTTACAGTTTTCTTCTTATGCAAAAATAAAACGATTAACTCCATTATCATATTCATGGGCTAAAACTTTATCATGTACCTTTAAAATTGAATCAACTAGATAAAGACCCAAACCAAAACTATTTTTAGATGGGTTCTCTTTTGTAAATGGCTCAATATAATATTCTAATGGATATTTAAGACATTCACCCTCACTCTCAAAAGAGAGCTCACCATTAATCATTTTTATTCTTACTTTTGCATTTGGAGAATATTTAATACCATTATCAATCATATTTTTTATCGCAGTAGTATATAATCTATAGTTTGCATATACTTTTACATTAGAATCAACCATCACTTCTACTTTACTATCATCATCTAGCATTGCCATATCTATAGCACCATCTATGATATCAACTATTCTATACTCTTTAAAATCAGTTTTACCACTTAAACTTGTAACCTCTTCTATAAGAGCAAATTCATTAACAAGGGATTCTAATCTTCCAAATATTGAACTAAATCTATCCCTTTGTTTTTGAGTTTTTAACATCTGAGTAGCGATAGTGCCTTTTGTAATTGGTGTTTTTAACTCATGCATAATATTTCTTAAAAAAAGTGTACGAGATTCTAATAAATCATTAATTTTACATTTTGTAGCTTCTAACTCATTTGCAATTGCTGCTATTTCATCTTCCCCATCCATTTTAAAGCTAATATTCATATTTCCATTACCATATTTGGCAATTTTTCTTCTAAGTCTAATGAGGGGTTGAAGTTTTTTTAGTACAAGCACAAATGCTATACTAAGAATCAATAGCACTGTACTATATCTGTCTCTTATACACATCT